>CAZEZQ010000306.1:0-6664 GCA_964516245.1 uncultured bacterium
GAATTGAATATCCCAATCAAAGCAAAGATGAAGAACTGATCTCAGAAATCCAGACCCGTCAAATTGAATATTCAGTATAAACTTGTATAATGAACAATTGTTTGATTTTCGTTAGTATCTCTTTATTCAAACATAGATAGGGGGTGTGATTGAAAGAATGGCAAATACTTCAGTGCTGCCCGATGGAACCACCTTGCGCTTAATGTTTCAGGGATGCCGATGTGACTCGGATTACCTTTTAAAACCCGGATCGATTTTACCCCAAATTTGGGAGGCGATTCAAAATGCGGATCTGACGCCGCTTAGCGATATGTCGCATGAGTTTGAAGATGGCGGCTATACCGCCGCGTTGATATTGGCCGAGTCTCATGTGGCGATTCACACCTGGCCCGAATTTGACAACTTGGTGTTGGTGGATGTTAGTGTGTGCGATTTTTACCGCAACAACCGCGAGCGCACGCTCACGTTGGGCAACCGGTTGGCCGAATTGTTTTCTCCGACGCATGTGGTGCAAGAGATATTGAATATGATCCCCAGGCTTTCAGAAACGTGCGGCACGGGAATGGGCAATTATGCTGAGATCAAACAGATTTTGGACAGCCGGCAAAGCGCCTATCAAGATATCATGGTGGCCGATACCAAGCGCTTTGGCCAAACCTTGATCTTGGATGGCTGGTTCCAAACCAGCCAAAACGATGAATTCTTCTATCACGAACCCCTGGTGCATATTCCACTTCTCGCTCACAGCAATCCCAAAAACGTGCTCGTGTGCGGTGGGGGAGATGGGGGAGCGGTTCGTGATGCCCTCAAACACCCCTCGGTGGAAAAATGCGTGTTGGTAGATATCGATGCCGAAGTGATCGAAGTCTCGCGTGAGCTGCTCGAAAGCATTCATCAGGGCGCCTTGAATGATCCGCGGGTAGAAATCCACGCGCAAGATGCAGCGGAATATATTCAAACAACTGATGAAGAATTTGATACCGTGATTTTGGATACCACCGACCCTGGCAGTTGTGCAGATACCTTGTTTACCAATGCGTTTTTTAAGGCACTGGCTATGCGCTTGAATGATGACGGTATCTTCAGCATGCATATAGGCGCCCCACTGAATACGGGAGATGAAACAGCGGTCGTGGTACAGCGCGTGCAGCAGGTGTTTGACAATCTGTTTCCCTATACTCATTATGTCCCAGGCTATGGAACGGTAATGGCGTTTCTGTTAGGGCAAATAAGCTCAGATGAATTGCCTCCCTACGAGCCAATTTCCGCGCGGATCGAAGACCGCGAACTGCATGATTTAAAAATCATCACACCAGATACTTATCATGCGCTGTTTGCCGTACCACCGGTGTTTCAGAAATATTTTCCCGGAATTGAAACACACAACCCAGCAAAATCAAACGCCTTTCGCTAAGAAATGGGTGGGAGTGAGGTTGAGAGATGTAAATTGATTTGCCGTTCCCCACTCCCACCGGATTTTATCTTTTCCCTAAAACTAACAGAAATAAATCTCCAACAGGTCTAAATATTCGTAGACAGTAGTTTCACTCCTGTGGGATTCAATATAATCTGAAATTTTTGATTAGCGTCTGATCAAAAAACGAACCGGTAATTGTAGTTCGGAAATTAAACTGTGTACTCATCTTGGTGGGTTGGTCATACCCATAACCATTGCACAACAACACAATCTTCTCTTTGCCATCAAAAGCCATGTTCATCACCTGTATGGTGTCGGTTTGCATTTGTATGCCCCCGATTTTGAGTGATATGGGTTCGAGTTTGGCAAACTCGGTTATTGCCCCGTCTTCCGAAATTAAAATTAACATCGGTTCTAAATTCTCTGCCTTGCGGCATACGGTGAGCAACATCCCATTGGGTAAAACAACGCCTGGAGAATTGCCGTAGTCTCCCCCTTCGATTTGATAGATCTTTTCGACTGGAATAATGCCTGTGTTTGGGTCTGCATGAATGCTGAGTGTACCGGGTATCGGAGCCGTGTGCTGTTCGAAGTCCATACTCACCATGTGAAGCCACTCCGGTTCAATCACAAATTCAATGGGATCATGTGGTGTTGGGGTCCAAGTGGGTAAAACGATTTCTGGATACCAGGTCGGTGTGGGAGTTGGTGTGGGCCGGGGTGTGTGAGTTGCTGTCGGCGTGGGAGTGGGGAAATTGATGGATTTTATTTTGATGTAAGAAGCGTTGTTGCCTTCTTTGACTTCCGTAACATCATATCGCCCGTCAACGACAACACCAAAGTAGTATTCAGTGTTTGGGGTTAAATCATCGGGCAATTCAATGGATTCGATTGTGGTGTAAACTTCATTGCGGCCTAAGGTATATTGCCGGTATTGATGCAAATTGTGGTCTCCACCACCGATCCATTCATTGTTTGAGAGCCAAAAGGAAATCCACACTTCATGAGTATTTTTGCCATTGTTTTCAAAAGTAAACTCAACGTCTATGGTTTGTCTATTGTCAACATAATATTGAACCTCGCTGACCCCGGGAACTTTCGATAGTTCTACACCCGCCGAATCAAAGATGCGTGTTCTCCCGTGAGTGCTGTATTCTCCATCGATCCCGGTCCATCGCCAATGAACGACAGAAAGATCCTCATAGGGCTCATCCGTTTCACCGTATAGATAAACCGCCCCATCCGAAGAATCTTCCCCAAAATATACAACCGCTTCATCACCATGGCCATAGACATGAGTCCATGAGCTGCCCATGCAATTGTATTCGCTGTTCGTATGGGCCAAACCGAGAGCATGGCCCAGTTCATGCACTGCTGCACTTCGTGAGGCATGTCTTACTCCGCCATACACACTGTTCTCGCTTTTCCGGTTGGAATGGGTCCACATGACATCGGCATCGAACACAATGTCTGTTTCATGAATGCCGCTGCAACGGTAATAACTCCATGTGATTGCAGGAGCTCCATCCAAAGCATCGGGATCTCTCGAATACCAAATTTCATTATCACCATTGCCTCTTCGCAAACGACCGGAATCACGGCCAAGAGAAAAGCGGAAGCGGCTGGGATTCTCATTGATGATTTCAATAGAATCTTGCAAGGCGGGCCATCTCGAACCGGTTTCAGAGAAAGAAACTGTGCTTGCATACAAGGTGATGGTGTTGTGATCCCATTTCATATCATTTCCACAAAAGATTTTATAATGATAGGGATTGCTCCAGGTGATTGAGCAAAATGCGATTATGGATATCACGAACAATGCGATACATTTCGATATATGAAAAGAGGCATTCATGATTGTTGTCCTTTCTCTTGATTGCTTGTGGATTTTAGTAGGTTCAAACATTCCTCAGTTTTTGTGTCATTGTTCGCCCACTTCGGCAAGCGCAGGGAGAATGTATTGATCTTGGATATTGACAGACAAAGCGGGTGGAAGTTTCTGTAGTTCTTCATCGGTATGCAGAACCTGAACCATGGATTGAATATGTGAAACGAAGTTGACCGGTGTGAGCCGTTCCCCGTCTGGGGGGTCCGGTTGGGGACCCAATTTCTCCGCATCGCTGCCGATGCGAGCCACGATTCTCATTTCATGATATCCAATTTGATTGGCCATGATCTCATCCAGTTCATTGTAGAGGCCATCGACAATCGTCTGGTCCATACTCTTGGTCAAAAGGGTTGGGTAGAGATCTTCGAGCACTCTCCGGTTCAAGAGCAAGATGGATTCGATTGGCAAGGTCTTCTGGTCTTTCTGCAACATTGCCACGGTGGATTTTCGCAGTGGAATCCCATCCAGCTGATTGGCTGAGAATAGATGCCGTTGGCTGATGAGAATATTGAGATCCCGGAATATCAACACTTGAGGGATGGTTTTTGGGATCAAGCGGAATTCGAATGGGATTAACTTCATGACCAGATCAAATCCTACATCATTATTGGATGGAAACACGTAACTCAATTGGGATTCGGAGATTTTCTGAATATTCTCTTTGTCTTGAATGATGAGTTTTGTTTCTTCACTCAAACGGTTGAAAATGATTTGATCGGGTTGCCGTTCACGGGCTGCCAGCACTTGCATGAATGCATCATAATCGCAGATGTCCATCGGGTGGATTCGGGCTGCCAGAATCGGGTCGCTGGATAAAAACACATCATTCCCAAAATCTGTATAGATTTTGCCGCCTATGAAACGTGAAAATCCCTGACGCCACCCCACGAGCGGACAAAGGCGAGTGCCATTCCCTTGAACAAAGAAAATCCCCCGATCGCCTTTGTCAAACAACGGCACGCCATCAATATGGAGCACCAGGCCTGGATCATCTTCGGTAGGCCCACCTGCAAACCGCAAAACATACTCTGCAGAATTTTCAACCTTGCCCTTGAATACCTGCTCGATTTGGCATCGAACCAAAGTATGGGGGATCTTTGCTTCAAGCGGGTCTTCTGATGGATAGGAATAATATTCGACACTAATCACTTGGCCGAGAAACACAATATCGGAGTTTCTAACAAGATGACGATCCAAAACTTTATAAAGTGATGTGCTATAAGCATTTGCAGTGAAAAGCACAACAGCCAATATGAACAAATAGATTCTGTGTAGGCGTATCATTGGTATAAGCCTCCGTATTTGTGTGAATAGATTAAAAAAAAGAGCAGCACGCAAAAAGATATGAAATTAACAATAGGGTCCAACGCCATTTACAATTTACGTTAAAATAATGTAGATGTAAAGTATTTTTTTTACTTTTTTAACTAAACATAATTGACAAATTAACCCTAATTTCAGAGATCCTGGATTGGAGGGAAATCATCTGAGACCAATTTGTTGATCAAGAACAAATCTGTGCAGGGGTAAAAAGTTTCGGTGGCGTTGCCTCCCACCATTCGAGAAAAACATGGAAATCATGTCAGCAAATGGAGATTTGCCTCAAGCAACAAAGGAGAATTCTAATGCCAAAGAAAGTTCTACGTCCTCTAACATCCCTTCAATGCTGAACTTGGAAAATTCAACTGTTGAAGTTGTGTCTAACGAATCAGGTACAAACTAAACGGGCGGCTTACCCAGCCGCCCGTTTTGATCATTCATCAATATCCTTGCTTCAAACTTCACATCGCGGTCTCTGCTACTACTTCCACCCCACACAAAACTGGGGCTTTTCCGCTTTTCGGCGTCAGTTCAATCACCAAATCTTTGGTGGCTTTCACGCCATGAAATTCTTTCACCAATCCCCGGCGAACCTTCCCACTCTGGGCCATGATATCGAAATTGCTCATCACAGGCCGTCCTTGTAATGCCACATCGAACACGCGTTCACCTTCATCGATATTCTCGGGCTCCATAAACACCAGCCGAACTTTGTAGTTTTTCATGGGATGCTCTTCAGGCGCGAGCGAAAGCACTAATTTATGAGCGCCTTTAACACCCGATGCGGCAACCCACGCATTCGCATCGTCATCCACGCGGGATGAATGGTGCAAGAAGAATTTGGCGTTTTCAGGCTCAATCTGCACATCCAATTTGGGAGACGGCCCGCCAGTGATCGGCACTTCGAGCCAAAGGGTCCCATTTTCGGCCTGGCGGTCACCCGGTGCGCCGAGATTAACGCCCATGCGCTCGATCATATCGTCACCCAAATCGATATCGTTGTAGGTCCAAATCTCCACGTTGGGGTCATGCAGCAATGCCAGCGAGGTTTGGTTTTGATAGGCGCACGAGCAGGTGCGGGTGTAATCGGGCGCGTTCAATACGCCATTGGCGGCGATCAAGTTTGAGGTGCAGCCCGATTTGAAGCCACCGAAGTTGCCGGTGCCGCTGTTCGCTTCCAAATCAAAGAAGCCCGCTGCCGCCGAGCGGAAGGTGAGCATGCATTCACTTGCTATCGCATAGTTGCAGCCATAGGCGCGCTCGAATTCCCAAGTGACTTTCTCTCCGGTTAGGGGGTGAGGGCGCATCACCTGCTCGCCGGTTTCCAGGCTATAGGCGTATGGTGCTGTGATGATGGTCTTGCCATGCAAAATGCAGGGGCCGCTGTATTTGGCCTGGTTTTGCCAAAGTTTCTCACCATCTTCGCCCCGCCAGGCCGACATTCCCTGATAGGGCTCCATGGCCAGCATGTCGGGCGAAGGCCGCCCGGCCTGCAAGAGCGTATCATGCTCTTCAGAATAACTCAGCCAAGTACCGAACACGCCTTCGGTGTGGCTCCATTCGATATCCCCGGTTTTGATGTCAAAGGCCAACATTCGCGGCGTGCCTTGAAATTTATACCCACGGCGCTGCAGCGATTCTTTCACCGGGTCCGGCATACGGTCGATGCAAAAGATTTTATCATCACCCACACAAATGGCGTTGTGCCGCAGACCCAGGTCAGAATTGAAGGTCCAATGCACATCACCGCTGTGCCGGTCCATCACCACCAGACGCTTGCTGGAGGTGATGTCAAAATTGAGAAAGGGCTTATGCTTGTCGCGTATGTCTTCGGGCATGTCGATGAAATCGGTATAACTGACCATGCCCGCCCCCGCGATGAGATAATCTTCATACACGCCGATATAGCCCCACTTGGGTTTCTCGATCTGTCCAGGCACAAAGGGCAATTCGATTTTGCCGATGTCTTTGCCAGTGGCGGGGTCGAGCAACAGGCAATCGCTGCCTTTCAGCAAATAAATTTTGTCAGAGGCCACCAC
>CAZEZQ010000307.1:0-6661 GCA_964516245.1 uncultured bacterium
AATCTCCCTATCATCTGTTACTGGTTGGGGACGGTGAACAAAGAAAATTTTTGGAACGGATGATAAAAAAGCGTGAGGATATTACCTGGTATCAGTTTTGTAATTCCGCTGATGAACTGGCGAAGTATTACAGCGCAGCCGATTTGTTCGTGCATGCCGGATGTTATGAAACCTTCGGTATCACTTCACTCGAAGCCCAAGCCTGCGGCACACCAGTGCTGGCTGTGAAACAAGGGGGGTTGGATGACACGGTTTCTGGTGAATTCCCGCTGATTATGGCAGAATCATCAAATCCCAGCGATTTGGCTGAAGGCGTTGTTCGGTTGTTGGAAACAAATCCACATAAACACCGAGAGCAAAGGCGGCAGCGTATTGTGACCCATTTTTCCATACAAACAACTTTCGATCGCATGCTCGATTTGCATGCTCATCTCTCGCGCGGCCTCCCGGTTGGACAATTCAAGATTAATGAAACATCTAAAGAATCCAAAAGAATTCATTATCCGGCCCTACTCACCGGCTGACCGCGATGCAGTCCGCCGCATCTGTTGTGAAACCGGATTTTCGGGGGACCCAGTGGATCCTCTTTTTAGCGACCGGGACGTATTTGCCGATTTTTTCACCCGGTATTACACCGATTGGGAGCCTGAAAGCGCATGGGTGGCTGAGATTCATGGAGAGGTTATCGGTTATTTAATTGGCTGTATTCGATACCGCTATTACAAATGGATCGACATGTGGATCCTCGCAAGTGTCATCACTCCAAAAGTGATCGCACGTTTGCTTACAGGGCGTTACAATGCTCAAAGCCGTAAATTTCTTTGGTGGAGTTGTTTGAAAGCTCCATTCGAAACCCCTCCCGCACCCAAAGAAGCGGCCCATTTTCATGTTAATTTGCTCCCCGAATACCGCACCAGTGGAGCCGCCCATCAAATGTTTTACAAATTTATGAACTATTTGGAAGAACAAAAAATCAAGAGAGTGTATGCCCAGATTCAAACCCGTGATGACCGCCGGAGCGAACGAGCCTTTCGGTTTTTCGGTTTCCGAATTGTGAATCAAAAACCGGTTAGTAAATTTCAAGATTTTCATAATGAAACAGTATATGTAACCACAGTGGTTATAGAATTTGACAGGCCCGCTGAATCGTAAAACATACCTCCCGAAATTATAACGAAATGACTAACACTGTTCGCGCCCGTTATTTAAACATTTCTTTACACGATGTATCACCACATTGCTGGCACTTGTGCCGCTCGTTTTTAGAGGAACTGAAGTCAATAGGGGGTGGCTGCACCAATTTACTGGTTGTCCCCAATTGGTATGGAAAGTATCCCCTAGATGAACATCCTGAATTTTTGCGCTGGTTGGCCGAGATGGAAGCCGAGGGCCATGAAATTTGCCTGCATGGCTATACCCACAAAGTGGACCGTGTAGACGGATCGTTGTGGAACCGCTTGATCGGTACCTATTACACGGCCAGCGAGGGAGAATTTCATCAAGTCGGTTATGAAGAGGCTCAGCGTTTGTTGGATCGGGGCCTGCCTTTGTTGCGCAATGCCGGCCTTACTGTGCGGGGATTTGTTGCTCCTGCCTGGCTGCTAAGCCGAATGGCCAACCGCGCTCTTGGCGAAAAACAGTTCCTTTATACCACTTCGCTTATGCATTTCGAGTGTTTGCCCATCAAGAGTGCGTTTTATGCACCTTCTATCACATGGAGCAGCCGCAGCCTCTGGCGCCGGATGGTGTCAAAGCAATGGACCCGTTTTTGGTATTCGCTCAACTCGAAAACAGAGGTATTGCGTATTGTTGCGCATCCCTTGGACCTGCAATATCACTCGATAAAATTCAGTATCTTTCATACGATTCGCAAGGCCCTTCATGACCGCACACCAATCACCTATGCTGATTTGGCTTACAAATTCATCGAACGCCAGAACCTGCGATGACTTTCCAGCAAAAAGAGTAAATGCGCTTTGAGCGGTTTTCTATATTGTGGTGCGGGCATCTTGCCTGCATTATTGTGGTGCGGGCATCTTGCCTGCATTATTGTGGTGCGGGCATCACAAGGAAAACTTTTTGCCGGATCATCTGCGATGAAAACCCGAGGCTAATGGTTTGTTAATGTTCTGCTTGAAAGCGAAGGGCGGGATGGAAACGCGGACGAATTGGAACCCAATCTAAAATTAAAGATACATGATACGAAAAAACAAACTGACAAAAAACCGGCTGATGAAGTTCGCTGTACAAGGCATCGTGTTGGGAATATTGGCCACCACAGCCGTTCTTTTTTTTACCACCGACCCCGATACCACACTCACGCAAATTCGAGAATTTCATTGGGAGTTAGGGGCCGCTTGCATTGGATTGGTGGTATTGGCCTGGCTCAGCAACGGGCTTCGCGTATTTATGTTGTGCTACTCGATGGGGCACACTCTTCGCTATCATCAGGCACTGTGCATTTCTCTTTCATCTGAATTTGGTATTGCCGCCACCCCCGCGGGGGTAGGCGGAGCAGCCATTCGCCTTTCTATGCTTCGCTATGCCGGGGTTCCGCTCGCAATCGGAACCACTATGCTGACTGTCGATGTGGCTGTGGACGCGCTGTTTTTTTTATTTGTGCTGCCATTCGCCATTGTTTCGATTCTCAATCAGGATGCTATTTTCAAAGTGCTCCCCTGGAAATCACCGGAAGATTTTCGATTCCCTCTCGTATTGATCTTCGGTATTTTGTTGTTTCTGCTTCTTTTGTACCGCAGTGGATTGGTGAGAAAATTTCTGATCTGGACCGCATTTTCCAAACCTTTGCGCCATTTTCGTTTGTGGACCCGCATTCATTGGGCCAAACGGCGGCTTAACAAAGAAATGAGATTGATGAAAGAGGGATACTCTCATTTGTTTTCTGTAAAACGCGGGGTGCTGGTGTTTATATTTTTTGTGGCGGCCGTGCAATGGAGTTGCCGTTATGGGGTTCTCTCGATGTTGTTGTTTGGGTTTGGGTTGGCCAACAATCCCTTTTTGTTGTTTTTCTTGCAAGGCATCTTATTTTCGATCTCTTTATTGGTGATTTTGCCTGGCGGTGGGGGAGGGGTTGAAGTGTTAACGGCGATTGTGCTGAAACAGATGTATCCAGATGCGCCGGTGGGAGTGGTGATTTTGTTATGGCGGGTTCTTACCTACCACTTTTATTTATTTGTGGGCGGGTCTACATTTTTGTGGTCGTTCGGCCATCTGCACCGTCTGTTTCCTCAAGCCCCGATGGATGAACCAGAACCCGACATCGATATTTTGGATATCGAAGACGAACTCGATGCCGAACTGAAAGAATCTCAGACCTGATGGTAAAGTTTGATGGGCTTGCCCCCCCTAGCCCAATGTAATTAACTTAAGATCGAATTGGGTGATTAATGGGGAGGGCGAATCTCCTGATGAGCCGCTTGATCGAGAAAACGGCTCGGCAGGAGCCTCGCCCTCCCACTTACGTTAATGGCATTGCCCCCTAGACCCCCTAGATTTATAAGGGGGAATAAGATTTGGATTAGCCATCAGTTCATGTGTGATAGAATACTTGAGTGAGTGCCATGAAAGCGAATTCACCCAAATCTTCGACGCGAACCGTGATTTTGCGTTATTTTCCTCTGGCCGCCTTTGTGCTGCTGGATATTGTTTTTCTCGCGATGCTTGATTCTTCGTTTACTTACAAAAAACGGGCGATGATTCTCGATACCCGGGACCGGTTTATCGAACTGACAGAATATATCAACACCATTCGCGATAAGCTAATAGATATTCGCGAACGTTATCCCAAAAACGAAAAAGGCGACAACCGTTTTTACCGCCAGGCCAACCAATATTTGGAAGAAGCCGCCCCCGAAATCCTGCAGGGCGAACATCCCTGGTACCGGGTGGTGCTGGCCAACGAAAGTGGAGAGATTGTTTACGAATATACAGTTCCGCAGAAGCTGGCCGAATACAACAATTGGACCAATTGCTTGTTCTCCCGCACCTTTTCGGCGCCGGTAGGCTCTACGGCGTTTGATTTGCGTTTGTATTACACAACCCCCAAAGGGTGGTCTAACATCGAAGCGATGGTGCTGCAGTATTGGCTCTATGCCCTTGCTTTCGCAGCGGCTACAACCGTTCTTTACTTCTGGTTAAACCGGCGGGTCTTCAAACCGTTGGAACGTGTGGGCAGCGCCATAGAATCGACCCTTCATTCTCACCAGGTCACGGTGCTTTCCCAGCCGAGTCATGATATCGAATCGGCCTTCAACCAAATGGCCCGAAATCAACGGGAAATTCGATTCGGCCTGAAAGTGGATCAAATCGTCGATGCCCTGCATTCCCTGCCAGACGATCAACAGGTGTTGGAACAATTTCTCCAGCAGGTCATCCAAGCCATTCAGGATGTCTATCCGTTCGAATCCATTCTCCCCTTTTTGTATGATTCCACGCACAACCAATTTCAACCGCTCTTGAACAAGCATGAATCTCCGTTCCCAATGCTGGAGAAATGGATCGTTATCGATAAAACCAAAGTTACACTGGTTTTGCATACGGGGAACCAGCCAGTAGCCGCATTGCGTTGTTTTGGGGAAACCCGCAAGGCTCTTCCTCTAGCGGAATGGGAATTTATGGCGGATGAGATCCGCCGCCAGGCCGAAAGCGGCTTAGCGCGCAGCTTTACCCGCAGCCGCGCGTTGACCGAAGAGCGCAACCGCTTCGGCATTAATCTCGCCACCAATATGGGGCACGATCTCACCAACATTATCGCCTCGAGCAAGTGGGATCTCGACACCATCCAGCGCGCGCAGGGGTTGGGGATCATTCAACTGGATGAGCAAAAAGGCGTTTTTTTTGAAGACGCGGTGAAGGGACTGAATCACAATCTTGAATTTTTGCAAGAGATGGTCAACATCTACCGCGCGGTGGCCTACTTCCGCCGGCCCCGCTATGAAAAGGCCGAACTTACCAGTTTGCTCCAGCAAATTTCTGAATTGTTCCGGCGCTCTACCTCGCAAAATCTCTCAATCACCGTCAATGCCGAACAGACGGTCCAAATGGTGATCGAACCGCGCTTGTTCCGCATGGGGATGTTCAACATTCTTTCCAACGCCTGCCAGGCCATTCAAAAGCATGATCCTCGCATTCCAAAAGGTGAAATCACGATTGATTTGCAGGTTCACGACCAGAAATTCATTACGCTTTCAATTGCTGACAATGGGCCGGGCATACGTGATTCGGAAGGCAACTTGTTGCCCGACTCTGAAATCAACCGCATTTTCCAATCGGGCTATACCACCAAGGGAGAAGGTTCGGGGGGTGGATTGGGTTTAACCTGGGTAAAATCAATCGTGCAGGAATTTCATGGGGGTAGCATGAGTGCGGAAAACCCACCGCAGGGTGGAGCCAAAATTCTCGTAACATTGCCGATTCGCACCGAACTGCCCGAAGAATCACCCAGCGTTTAAACAAAAAACACTCCCATTCCCTCAAAGCATTTTTGATCACAATTCTTTGAAGGAACCGGAGTGTTAACTAAAATTATCAAATTCTACATCTGGCCGAACGGTCTCAGATTCAGGTTCGGGATCAGGTTCCGTTTGAGTGGTGGTTTCTTGTTTTTGTTCCAACATCTGTTCTAATGGATCCGGCTGCGCTTCGGGATCAACGGCTGGGATATCCTGACGTCTCAAATATTCAACCCGGTATTCTTCAATCCCTTGCAACACCAATTGATAGGTTTCTTCAATATTTTGAGAGACCTCTTCATGCTCGCTTAAATCGCCCAATATTCCCTTGGCTTCACTGAATCCCTTCTTTACGGCATTGGTGATGAGAGTCGAAAATTCTTCGACTTGTTCTTCTTCGCTTTCATCAGAATGATTTTTGGCAAAGGTGTTGAAGAATCCAGTGGCGAAATCCACAATTCGGCCCGCCGTGTTTTTCGGGCTGAAGAAATCCATGATTTCTTTCGCCGAGGCATCTTCCGGAGGCAAAAATTTATTTTCTCCTGCTTCCGGCTCTTGTCCGGTTATACTGAAGTATTTTTCCAACTGGGCTTTGACTCGGCCAAAAATGGTTTCCACAGAACCTTGTAACGCTTCGAGATCGCCCTTCAAATTAAAATTCAGCGCTACGGCATCTTTTGCCGGTTTTTGCTCGAGTTTTAATCGTGGATCTGACTCGCTTGATTCGCCGGTTGTTTGGTTCTTCTTGATCCGGTTTGCGTTATCAATGCTATCGCTTGAGAACCGGTTTGCCGCCGCAATTTGGACAGGATCAATCATTTTTTCACCTCCTTCCTACTCGAATATACGGGAGAAACATATCCGTTATCATTATCGACGTTCTCAATCCAATCTTTAGAAGAACATAAAATTGTTTTATACTCACGAAAGAAATGTATTTTTTAAAACAAGCGCAATCAATAAGTAAGTATAAAAAGAAGACAAGTTAAAGAATTCATTTCACCTCTTGAATTTCTTTTATATGAAACAAATAGGTATTTATCATTGTTTTTGAGTGATCCGGTCTAATTCCGCTTCTAGTTCTTTTTCAATTCGATTCACTTCGGTTTGATATTCAATCCACTCGGCACGGCGTTGGAGAAAGGGTTTGGCCAGTTCCTGGTAAATCCATGGTATATAATCTTCATACC
>CAZEZQ010000308.1:0-6659 GCA_964516245.1 uncultured bacterium
GATGTTCTTCTCCTTCTGAAGATGAAATTAGACCAGAAGCGATTTTACGGCGGATAGCTCCTGCACACTCAAACATAGCAAAATCAGGAGTGGTACATAAAAGTGATTTCGTTTCCAAATAACTTTCTGCTTCTTTGTGATATGCTTCTTCGAAAACCCACTTCAGGATGACACTTGCATCCATGATAATATGTTTCATGAGTGTTCCCGCAATTCACGTATAATATCAGTACTATCAGTTTCCTGTGGTCCGGTCCGCTTTTTAAGTTCCCTAGCTTTTTCAAGAAATTCCTCTCGGCTTAACCGTTTTCTGGAAGGGGGTTCAATATTTTCACTCAAAATACGCTGCAATTCTTCTTCGGGGCTCAGACCTTTTTTCACAGCCTGGCGAGTCAAATTCTCATACGTCTCATCGCTTAGTTCAACGGTAATGTGAGTCATAGTACTATTCCTTTGTCATATATAAATGAACTATAGCATAGAGATACAAGAAAACAATCATTTCTCCAAAACCACAGCCATGATAAATCAGAAATAAAACATAAAGAGCCGGTGAATAACATTCACCGGCTCTTTTGTTTACCACTTGCAAATCAACAATGAACTGATCACCACCCCGAAGCTGATTCCCCCCTTATTAAGCTGATTTTTACCCAGAAGTTACTCCTCCCCCAAGTTTGGGGGGAAGCCGGGAGGGGGTTGTGGGCAATGATCCTACTTATTTCAAACAGTCTCAATACAACGGCCACTCCGCCACGTTGGTTCCTCCTTCGCTCAGAACCAAATCGCCATAAGAAAGTTCATTGTGTGGCCGTCCGTTCCATGCCAGCTGGGTTTTTCGGTCAGCGCCATCATCATCGTTCACTGCAACATCAAAACCCATGGTTTGCTGCATTTCAAAGAGAATTTCTTTCAAAACCTTGAATTCCATTGAATAACCTGTATCAGTGGTTTGAGCGGCAGCATACCAATCGAATCCTTCACCAAATAGTGGATTGTTGGCTTCGTTATCACGAAAGGCCCCAATCGGTGTTAATACAAATTGCCCTTCAAATTCATTGGCGCTAGTCCGGCCAGAATCATCGCTCGCATCCGAATCAAAGAAAACTTCCACGCTGTCATCCAACCAGGTACTGCCATCTTCCGATCCGGCTTCGGCGGTATCAGTCACAACCTGATCGTCCGTAACCTGTAATCCAACATAAATCGCCTCATCATCATGCACCACTTGGAACGAATAGTCATGATCGCCGAGTTCCCAATCATCATCCCCATTGTAATTGCCGGTATGATGAGTAACCACCTGAACCTCTGCTCCACCATATTCACCGTCAGAAATCTCACCATCCACTGTGGGGGCCGATTCGGCCAATGGAGCGGTATATGTACGTGGACCGATCACCAAATTACCATAGGTATCTTCTACATGGGTAAGGCCAGACCAAGTGTACGAATTATCTGCAGAATCTCCGCCCGAATCGTCATCATTAAAAGCTAGATCAAAACCAACCACTCGGCTTTGTTCGGGTTTTCCGCCCAAGATATCCCATGAAATGCGAAATTCATAATCCTGTGCTCCATTGGGCGCGATATCGGACAATCCATACCAAGCAGCGTCAGGACCATAGCCAGGATTGCCCGCTTCTTGCTCACGATAGGCATTATTGGCAGTGACAACATACTGGCCGCCTGTCGAAAAGCCTTCTGGTCGGTCTCCAGCTGTGTCGCGTTGATCGTAGTTGCTGTTGTCCCCGTCAACAAATACTTCCACGCTATCATCCAGCCAAGTTTGCCCATTCATCGACTCGGCTTCTGCCGTGTCATTAATGAATATATCGTCTGTCACTCGTACTGCAACATACAGATTGTCATCATCATATCCCACATAAATTTCCGCCGCGAAGTCCCCTTCAAATAAAGGACCATCTCCTGTTGTCACATTCCCGCCAATGGTAAAATCATCATGGGCATCGCTAAACTCGATCGTCCAATACGATCCTCCACCCGGAAGCGCTCCACCCGCATTGATCCATGACTCACCATTGTCAAAATCAATAATTCCATCAATTACAGGCGGTTCCGATAATGGCATCGCTACACGGGTTTTGGTGTCATCAAATGTGTCCCGGTCGGCAATTGCGGCCCCTGTTACGAGAAACATAAAGCACAACATCACAGCAAGACATATCTTTGTACGCATAAGTCGTTCTCCTTTTTAAAAATTGATTAATGAATCTTTTACTTCTAACATAAATTTCATACTAGCGCAACCCATTCTTTAATTTGCAAGAAAAAAAATTTGAAAGCATCAACAATTATTTAGCATTCGTACATATTTTCCAACCGGTTGCCAAATAATAGGGTTTGAATCCAAAAAGAAAGCCACCGTCGGGCAATTAACAGCCGCCGCGATATGGGTCACCCCACTATCGTTTCCCACCATGAGGTCACAATGCGACATAACCGCAGCCAATTTCCGAAGGGGTAGCTGTTTAAGAATACTGAATGAGACATTCGGTGGTAGAGTTTCACAGAATTGCTTGACAGCCGCTTCATCCGCTGGACCTTCTGGAAGCATCAAATGAACGGAAAAACGGCTCATGAACAGTTCCAAAACACAATGAAAATATTCAAACGAAACCCGTTTTCGTTCACTCCCCGCCCCCACATGAAAGACAAGCAACAGGCAGGTTTCACGCTTGATCCCGCATCCCTCCAAATATTCATCCGCTTGTTTTCGATCCTCCTCTGTCAAATCTATTCTTGGCAAAGCAAGATTCTTGACCTCCCACAGTTCATCCAAGGCTTGTGCGTAATGAGCTGCAATATGAAGGCCTGTATCACTTTCTGGAATCGCTGCCCAAAGTTTGACCCATTGGCCTTCCCTCACGGTGAGGCGGCTTTGATATTCTATTTTTGGCTTGTTGGTGTAATAAAGGATGTGTGAAAAACCGGCAAGATAATTATGTAATTCCTGAGACATCGGTTCATCCACAGAAAAGAGCGAATGGAACGGGACCGAATCAATAGGCCGAATGGCATTGGCTTGATACTTCCCTCTAAGCAAGTCAATACGTTCGCTGCACCCAAGCACTTCGACCCATGCATGAGGGTCGTTTTGGCGTATCAATTGCAGTGTGGGAGAAAGCAGCAATGTATCTCCCACCGCCCCGTTTCGTATCACAAGCCAGCGATTGTTAGAATCATTCATTTTCTTCTTTGACGATGCCGGATGGATGAAATCGATACAGCGAATCAAGACGGTGCTCGTAAAGTAGTGAAAAATATCGCTCTTCCAATATGGAAAGATCGATGGATTCTGAAAGTTGGGGATAAGGTTTGGCGACGTGCGTGATGCCGATTTCATGAAGAGTCTTGGCCAATTCAGCCGCTTTGGGATTGGGCTCTAACTCGTGTAAGCCAGGGATATACCCGTGCTTGATGCCCGATAGATTTTTACGCCGCAGTGGATATCCCATCCCCAATACAAAAGAGTCCTGTGAGAGATTTTCGTTCGCCCACTTCACTAGCGGATACCCGGGGAAACGGCGGGTCAGCCACTCCTCTCTCTGCTCTTCTGATAGTATGGGGATCATAGATTCGTGCTGGTCTTGCAATTGAGAAAAGCGGTAGGTTAATGCATTGAAAAACAATATCAAAACCAATCCCGGCAGAATATAAACCGCCCTATTGGAATGCAGTTCCAACCACTCGCACAAGGCAAAGAAAAAATAGGTCACTGGAATGGATAGCAGCATCAAAGTCGAAAGAAAAAAACGCCCATCATGATTGTTGGTTCCAAGAAAAAATAAAAGCGTAGAACCAGCAATAAAACCCGTTATCCCCCAATAAACAGGCTTTGGAAGAGATTGCTCCGGCTGCAGCCTTCTCCACCAGGGAGAAGCAAGATACGCGATTGCGCCCAAAAGCAACAACGAATTGCCGTCAAGCAATAGCTTTTTAATCCGCATAGAAAGAAATTTGAATAATTGATAGGGAGAAAAAACATCCATTGGAGGCGCATGGCCGCGGAAAAACTCATAGGCCTCCTTTGCCGGGGGTATATTGAAGCCAAAGATACTCGGCAAAAGTGGATACACCGGGTTGCCCGTCCATTGATAATTCAATATCAACCAAGGCGTTAACGGCAGCAAAACGCCAAGAATGGAAAAGGGTAGAACTTCATACATTTTACGCGGCCAGGCTTGATACAAGGCAGCGAGATACAGAACGAAAAACGGGACACCAAATACCAGCCATGCAACATATTTGCTGCCCAAGGCCATTCCGGCAAACAAGGCAGAAAAAATAAAAAGAAGCTTCTTGGTATAGGTGTCGTTTTCCGTATAAGCGCAATACAAAACCCACAATGCCATCAATTCCCAAAATGCGCGGATCAAATCGACATACGCCGCTGTAGCCACAAAACCAACCACGGGTAGAGAAGCTGCCGCAACACCCGCTGCCAATCCACATTCACGATTCCCCCAGTGCGAAGTGGATACAATGATTACAATGACGCAAAGACATCCAAAGACAAAGTGAATCAACTTGGCGGTGGTGTCGTTATGAATCGCCAATGCAAGGCTAAAAAGCATCTCACCATTTTTGGGCATATAACTGAATACATGCCAGGGAACTTCAACAATCTCAGAAAACCGCAAATACAGATTGGGGACGCTGAGATGGTAATCATAGGGGTCATGGCGGGTTTCTGGAGTGAGCACGCTGGTTAGCAAGACTACAAATAACACCAATAGGCTGATTCGCGCCAAAACAAGCAGCATTTTAGTTTCGTCCAACCAAATTCGCACATCTCTTACCCAGGGGGGAAAATAAAAAACCAAACGTATCACCGCGGCGACAAGCCATAACCACCATAACCACCAAAAAAAGGTAGGGGTATGGGCTGCAAGAATGCCTGATGTTATAATGAGGGCAGTAAGTACAACAAAACCAATAGCGCAGGCGAGTAACGGGTACCGTTGAGACGGCGAAAACCCCAATTGGTTGAGAATGGCTGAACCAATCGCCTCGCTGCCTAATGGAAGAGAAATGGCCGTTAGAAAAAAGACAACTATTTTAATCAAGTTTACCCTTGAAATCTATGCGAAAACTTGTTTAAGTATGCTAGTATCTTATTATTATTCTCATAGACCGAGGAGGGCCTATGCACGTTACGTTTGTATTTGACGATATCATTCTCAGCCACCAACCGCTAGGCGCATCGTACATCGCGGCTGTACTGAAAGAGAATGGGCATGAGGTTTCCGCAATCAACATCGACGACGGGGATTACGTCAACAAAATTAAAAAGTTGAACCCCGGCATGTTGGCCTATTCTGTCGCAACCAGTCAGGCCCCCCGATATTTTCGGGTCAACCGTGAAATCAAACAAGAACATGATTGCTTTTCACTCTTTGGCGGACCGCATCCCACCTTCTTTCCCCAAATGGTCGAAGAAGAAGGCGTCGACGCCATTTGCACGGGAGAAGGTGAACATTCCACCCTCGAACTCTGCAACGCGCTCGATGAGGGCAAAGATTTCACAAATATCCACACCCTGCAATTCAGCGTAGGCAATCAAGTCATTCGAAATCCAAATAGCTCCTTTATTGATAAAACTGGCTTAAATGTCCTCCCCTTCCCAGACCGCGAAATCATCCGTGATTTCCCAGTATGGCAGCAACGCACCGGTTACATCATGGCGGGCCGCGGTTGCCCTTATGACTGCACTTTCTGCTTCAATCATATCTCACGCGACACCCAAAAAGGCCGCTGGACCCGCCAGCGCAGCGTTGATAACGTACTGGCAGAATTACATTGGCTTAAAGAAACCTATAAGGTTGTTTATATTGCATTTCAAGATGATACCTTCATACTGAATCGAAGATGGTTGCGCGAATTCTTACCCCGCTACGGCAAAGAAATCGGCCTTCCATTCATCTGCAATGTCCGTTGCGATTTGACTGACGAAGAAGAAGCCCGGCTGCTCGCTGATGCGGGTTGCATCCGCGTCGCAACTGGGATCGAAAACGGGGACGATGAACTACGCCAGAAAATTCTGGCAAAGAGCATCAGCAGCGAACAAATCATTAAAGCCTGCGACCTGTATTATCAGCACGGGATCAAGGTTATCGGCCAAAACATGTTCGGTGTCCCAGGTGAAACGGTCGAAAGCGCGCTTTCAACCATTGATTTGAACATCCGTTGCCGCACTCACATCAACACCTTCTCCTTCTTCGCTCCCTTCCCCGGCACCTAACTCGGTGAAATGTGCGAGCAGGATTACGGCTTCAACGGCAATCTCGAAGAAATCCCCCGCGAATTCCAAGAAAAACTGGCGGACAGCATCACTTTGGAAAACAAAGAACTCATCGAACGCATCGGCAAATGCGCCCACCTGTTCGTGAGTTATCCGCGTCTCTTCCAACTCACCAAAAAAGCGCTCAAATGGCTGCCCAGCTACCAATTGAAGTTGCGTTATATGGATATCCTGGTAAAAGCCAAAAACGAATTGATCAAAAAAGGCCATGTAGGTCTGCCCTCAGTCTGGCATCCACCCCGCTTCATCGTAGAAGCCATCCACGCCGAACAACCCGATATCCCCATCCAACAAATCGCCCGCGAGGTGAGCCGCGAAGCCGCATAAACCATCT
>CAZEZQ010000309.1:0-6631 GCA_964516245.1 uncultured bacterium
GATGGTAACACCATACCGCTGGGCGATTCGTGATAGCATTTCACCGGCTTGTACAATATGATATTTCTTTCCATCGATAATTTGAAATGCCGGTGGGCTGGGTTTTGTAGCCTCTTGAACGGCCGGTTCTGCCGGTTGTTGTTCCATCTTCTGAGGTTGTTCGTCCATCGAAGACCTATCATCAGTCTGTGTTGTTTCTTGTTTGTTAACAGTTTCCCCAGCAGGTTCATTTGTTGTTTGTGCCGTTAAATCGCTGGTTGATTCCGGTTTCTTTTGGGCCTGCGTTTGAACATTTTCTTGGGGCTTTGTATCAGACAGCACCGGCTTCTCTAGAACAACCGAATCCGGCAGCAATATTTTCTGGCCCACTTCAATGTGTGATGGATTCAATAAAGTATTTATTTGGGTCAATGTATCAAAGGGAACATTGTAACGCTGTGCAATCTGAGATAAAAATTCACCCGGTTGCACAACATGGTATTTCTGGCCATCGATAATTCGAAAAGCAGGCAGATTGGGCTTTTTTGGTTGCTGTTCTGTTGGCTGTTTCTCAATTGTTTTTTGTTCTACAGTTTGCTGCTCTGCTGGTTGCTGTTCAACTGGTTGCTGCTCTGTTGGTTGTTGTTCAGCCGGTTGTTGTTCTGCTGGTTGCTGTTCTGTTGTTTGCTGTTCTGCCAGTTGTTCTTCATCAGTTTGCTGATTTTGTATTTGGTTTTGTTCATCAGCCTGTACAGCTTCATTTTCAGGAACAGATTGTGCTAGTTTTTGACCTGTTGAATCATCAGTTGACTCTGATTGCTCTTGGGGTTGTATCTTTTGGGTTTGTATCTTTTGGGGTTGAATTTGTGAGGGCTCTTGCGATTGTTCTTGGGCTCCTGCCTCTTGCTTGACCTGACTTTCTGCGGCAACTGCATCCGGCAGCAAAATCTTTTGCCCCACTTCGATATGCGATGAATCCATGAGCGAATTTAATTGGGTTAAAATATCAAACGAAACATTGTAACGGCGCGATATTCTCGATAAATTTTCACCCGGTTGAACAATATGGTATTTCCGGCCATCAAAAATCTCCAATGCATTCTGGCTGGTTTCTGTGAAACGCTGCGTGGCTGGTTCAACTGGTTGTTCTTGGTCCATCTGTTGTAGTTCATCGGTTTGTGCAGAATTTTCTTTGACAACTGGTTGAGTTTGCTCTTGATCAGCGGAGTCACTCATTGTCTGTGCATTCTCTTGGATTTGCATTTGAGTTTGTTCTTGAATTGGAGATTGTTCTTGTGGCTTTGATTCAAGTTGTACTGGTTGGCTTGCCATTGAAGATGGTTTCGTTCTGGAACCTTGTTGCCTCACCTCTATTGGAATTACCTCTTTGATCAACTTCCCATTCGACTGGGTAGAAGTATCCTCTCCCCCTGCATAAGATCGCCATTTGTTTAACACTTCCTGTGTACTTGAATTCATCCCAGTTTCATTGGTAGGCATACTTTCGTTCATCTGTTGAGAAGACGTTGAACTTTGTGTCTCTGTATTGGATGGTGAGGTTTGTGAAATTTGCGATTGTCTTGTTCTATTTTGAACCGTTTGTGTGGATTGCTTTCCCGATAAAGAAGAAATTTCCGTTTTCACATCATTAATTTCAGACAAAAGTCCTCTTAGTAAATGATTGAGCTGTTGGGTTTGCAACTGATTATTCGTTTGCAATTGCTCCAAAACCGAATTGATTTGCTGCTCAACTTTTGGATTCCGGGTTGATTGCTCTTCATACCGTTCAAGCCTGTATTTTTGCAACTGCAATTCATTTTCCAAATATCTTAAACGTCGAACCAGCTGGGGGATGATCATTTGCAGGTTCTCTTGTGTTAATGCGTCATCAGAAACATTAGAAGCAATCGCTCCATCCAAATTGGACAAATATTGGCGAAGCTGGTTGTTTTGGTATTGCTGATTATAAGATTGTGGAGATGGCCGCGACGATTGATCTTGAGTGTTACTCGATTGTGTGGTATTACGCGAGATGCGTTTATTATTCACGGGCTCTCTTGAAATAGTCTGTGAATCCGTATTCTGTCGCGTCGCGCATGTGCCCATCGTTAAAAGAATGAATAAGAAAATTGGATAAACGGCTTTCAGTGGAAAATGAATTTTAGCAGACATAATGATATTATTATCTCCAAAACTATATTACGGTGTCTGTCACACATCTCATATTTACTTTAACAAAATAATTGAATTATACAAGCAAATTAATAAAACTTATATATTATAATAGCAAATTATACAATATGAACACGACGAGTAAATAAAAATGATTCGGATCTCTATAAGAATAAAATGAAATTTTTTGGTATTAATCGCTAGAAATCTATCCATTCCAACAATCCACTACAAACACCGGCCTGTACAACGATTTGTCACAATATAGTTTTAAAGTTAAACGATATATAAACCCAAAATACTTAAAGGAGATAAATGTTACACCGCTTTACCTACAATACAGCCATATTATTGATACTCGAGATTTCACACAGCCACACATACTCTAAAACTCAATAAACCTCAAGGAGGCAATACATGAAAGTTCATCCTGTCGTGTTCTCTGTATCCGCCAGTGTGATTGTCTTATTTGTTCTGATCGGAGCGATTTTCGACCAACCGATGAAACTCGTTATGGATTACGTTCAAAATTTCATCATCACCTACGCTGGCTGGTATTACATTGCGGTTGTAGCCTTTTTCTTGATATTTGTGTTTTGGCTGTTAATAAGCCCCTATGGATCTGTCCGCTTGGGAAAAGATAACGAAGATCCCGACTACAGCTACTTAACTTGGTTCTCCATGCTCTTCAGCGCCGGTATGGGAATCGGACTTCTGTTTTTCAGCGTGGCCGAACCCATGATGCACTTTGCGAATCCACCCCGCGGCGGCGAACCCCACACCATCGAAGCCGCGCGCACCGCCATGACCATTACTTTTTTTCATTGGGGCCTGCATGCCTGGGCCATCTATATTGTTGTGGCGCTTTCCCTGGCCTTTTTCGGTTTTCGGCATGGATTGCCGCTCAGCATTCGTTCCGCCCTGTATCCACTAATCGGTGAGAAGATTCATGGGTGGATGGGCAATGTTGTAGATATCCTGGCCGTCTTTGGCACCTTGTTCGGTTTGGCCACATCGCTTGGTTTGGGAGTGATGCAAGTCAACGCTGGACTCGATTACTTGGGCCTCTTAAGCGTCTCGACCACCAACCAAGTGATCTTAATTACCGTAATCACCATCATGGCCACCATTTCTGTAGTAACCGGGCTGGATGTCGGCATCCGCCGTTTGAGCGAATTGAACCTTCTGATAGCGCTGGTTCTATTGCTTTTTGTTTTATTCGCCGGGTCCACCATTTTCATTTTAAGTTCGTTTATCCAAAATCTTGGCAATTATGTAACCCAATTCATTCCAATGACATTTCGCACCGATGCCTTCATCGGGCTGGAATGGCAAAAAAGTTGGACCATGTTTTACTGGGCCTGGTGGATCTCCTGGTCGCCATTCGTCGGCATGTTTATCGCCCGGGTATCGAGAGGACGCACCATTCGAGAATTTATCGGCGGGGTGTTGTTTGTCCCCACCATTATCACCTTCTTTTGGCTTACAGTGTTTGGAAACAACGCCTTATTCATCGAAATGTTTGGTGAAGGCGGCATGGCCGCTGCCGTGGCTGATAACATCCCCACCGCCATGTTCGTTATGCTCAACAATATGCCCCTATCATCCATAACAGCCACCTTGGCTACCATCGTTGTGGTCATCTTTTTTGTCACATCCTCCGATTCCGGCTCATTGGTTATCGACATCATCACCTCTGGCGGCCAGTTGGAACCACCTGTTGGGCAACGAATTTTCTGGGCGCTTACCGAAGGAGCGGTGGCGGCGGTCTTGCTCATCACCGGTGGCCTTTTGGCATTGCAAACGGCTGCCATCACTACCGCCCTCCCCTTCTCTTTGATTATGATTTTGATTTGCATTGGCCTGGTTCAAGGGCTTCGAGCAGAAGTCTCCACCAAAGATCCACTCTCTACTTTGGTTCAACGCCTGCAACGAAAACCGGTTCAACAATACGCGCCTCTTCCTGGCAGCATGCCGCCTGAAACCCGCGCTCTCGTTCACCAAACCTTAACTGTAGGCGATTGGCGCAACCGCCTTCAAGAATTGGTTTATCAATCAAAAGAACAAGGCAAAACCAAAACCAATGTAGAAAAAGCATGGGACACAGTTGAAGCGTTTATCAACGAAACCGTTCTGCCTGCGTTTAATGAACTAAAAGATGAACTCAATCAGCTGGAACGCAGTGTGGAAATCGATTCAACCGAAAAATACGCTTCCATTCGTGTGCTCTATGCCGGTTACGAAGAATTCTTTTATGCGATCGACGCGCACGTATACCAAACAGCTAGTTTTGTTTTCCCTGAAATTACCGGCAAAACACGGGAACAAAACGGCAATCTGCAAACCAAGGCCAAAGTCGTTCTTAGAAGCGGAAGAAAAAATGAATACAACTTAAACCATTGGACCAAAGAAGGCATCATTCACGACTTCATCCGCAACTACTCCAAATGGATGGGCTGGTAGCAATCTCATTAACATAAGATTAAATTGAATATTGAATGGGGAGGGCGAATCTCCTGATGAGCCGCTTGAACGAGAAACCGGCTCGGCGGGAGCCTCGCCCTCCCCATACACTCATTACTCATTGATTTAATTTGAATTGAAAACCTGAGTGACAATCTCTCACAATTCGCACATTAAAATTTAAGCAAGATTCTTTTCTTACAATTCATTCTTCCTCAAATCTGTGCTACAAATGAGCCACTACATTATTGAGATTATTGAGGAGATAGTTATGAACCTAAACGATCAAACCGTATTGGTAACCGGCGGGGGCAGCGGCATTGGTTTGGGCATCGCCCGCGCTTTGGCTGAAGAAGGTTGCAAAGTGGCTATCACGGGCCGCCGTGAAGAACGCCTAAAAGAGGGAGCAGCCTCCATTCAGAGTACTCATCCGGTATTATACAAAACCTGCGATGTCGCCAAACGCGAACAAGTGAAAGAATTGTTCGACTGGCTCAGTGAACAAAACCTCTTGCCCCTCAATATCCTCACCAACAGTGCAGGAATGAACATCAGCAAGCGCATGCTCTCCAACGTCGATCCAGACGAATTCGACCGTGTTTTATCTGTCAACGCCACCGGCTTATTCAATGTCATACACGCCGCCATCCCCGGCATGCGCGAAAAGAAATCTGGATTGATCGTCAACATATCATCCATCGCAGGCCGCCGCGCATTATTGCTCGCCGGCCTCCCCTACTGCGCCTCCAAATACGCCGCCACCGCGATTGGAAACTTCGTCAATTTGGAAGAAGCCGAAAATGGCATCCGCGTCACCAACATCTACCCCGGAGAAGCCAATACCCCCATTTTGGATGATCGGCCCACGCCACCACCGCCCGAAAAACGTGAAAAAATGATTCACCCAGAGGATGTCGGCGCCTGTGTTGCAGCCATAGCCAAATTGCCCGCACGCGCCGTTGTATCCGATCTGGTCATTGTGCCGACCTATCAGGTCCATGCATAATTGATAGAGTTGCCTTCACAATCATTCTCTTTTTAGTAAAGATTATATACGGGAATGCTGTTTTATTTATTGCCGCGATGTTTTATCAAATTTGCATGGCTCAAAGAATACTGACTTTTCTTTGATCCGCCGCACTATTTAGTATTGGGGAGGTTTGGATATATGAACCCAAATGTGAATCACTCTGTAAATTTGCCTCGGCGAAGCTTTCTGAAAGCCGGTCTCGCTTCTACCGCTCTCACAGCCGCATCCTACAACCGCGCATACGGCGCTAATGAACGCGTCGGCATGGGCTTTATAGGCTTCGGTTTGATTGGCAAACCGCATGTGATCGATTTCAAAGAGCTGCCGGATGTCAATATGGTGGGGATTTCCGACGCCCATTCCGGCCGCCGGCGCGAGGCGTTGAATTTAATCGGCGGCAATGCCAAAGCCTATCCGGATTTTCGTGATTTGTTGGAGAATCCCGATGTTGACGGCGTATGCATTTCCACCCCCGATCATTGGCATGCGTTGATGAGCATGATGGCTTGCGCCGCCGGGAAAGACGTGTATGTCGAAAAACCGTTGAACCTTTTCGTACGCGAAGGCCGCTGGATGATCGATGTCGCAAATCGCCACAAACGAGTGGTTCAAGTAGGAACTCAACAGCGCTCCGGCCCGATCTATCATAAAGCCAAACAATTCATACAAAACGGCAAATTGGGTGATCCGGTGCTAGTTCGAATGACCATGATACGCAATCTCATGCCCGGCTTGGGAAACCCTCCAGTACAAGAACCACCCGAGGCTTTGGATTGGGATATGTTTACCGGCCCAGCCCCTATGCGCCCCTATAACCCCCATCGCGGCATCTACAATTTCCGCTGGTATTGATGCCCTTTGGGGACCTCTTCATGGAGGAGCTAATCAAGCAGTACTTGAAATGTTAGAAGCCATCGATAAAGACGGTGGTGACTATAAAAAATTCTTAGATAATATTAATGTGCAAAAGAATTCAGTAACAAAGAA
>CAZEZQ010000310.1:0-6619 GCA_964516245.1 uncultured bacterium
CAACTTGATTCTGAAGGGCAAACCTTCACTCTAGCAGAAGCGTTGGAAATTAGAAAGAATATTTTGGCTGATTTGCAGGTGATGTCTCAGCGTGTCATAAACTCAGCCTATAAATACATCACTCACAAAGAAGAACGGGATATCGTTCGTGAACCCAAACATTCGTTTCGCGAAAGTTATGAGAATTATCAAAAGATGTTGAAAAAACGAAGGCATCTCATCACGAAAATCCATGAAATCAACCATACTCAAACGGTAAACTTTAAAGACGAATAAACGTAGAGACAGGGAGGCAAGCGCGAAACTACCGCGAGGTAGGTTAGCCCGAAATCCAATCGCGTAAATTGGAGGTGATGACGCTATTTATTCACCTAAAAAAAGAATAGCAGTGGCTTGGAACCATACACCATTTACGATTTACGCCTTATCGAATGACGATTTACAACTTTACCCATTTACAATTTACTCAACGGCCTCGCGTCTCTACTATATAAAAATCGGATATAATACAAAAATCTGAGGTTCTAATTAGTGTAGAAGATGCTCTCAAAATCGTAAATTGATACGGTGAAATTATGGTAACTACAACAAAGCCAATAACCGCTGAAGAACTCTTCAATATGCCCGACGACGGCTATCGGTATGAACTCATCCGTGGAGAACTTAAACAAATGACACCAGCTGGCTCTGAACATGGACGAATTATTATTAATATCGCATTGTCACTAGGTCAACATGTCAAACAAAATAAGCTAGGTACTCTTTTCGGTTCGGAAACAGGTTTTAAAATTGCCTCGAATCCAGATACGGTTCGTGCTCCAGATGTGCCTTTTGTAAACCAAGAACGATTAGATCAGATTGGCAATATCAAAGAATACTGGCCTGAAGCACCAGACTTAGCTGTTGAAGTCATATCACCCAGCGATACCTACAACGAAGTGGAAGAAAAAGTATTCGAATGGCTCGAAGCGGGAACCCGTATGGTGATTGTAGTCAATCCGCGAAACCATATCGTATCGGTCTACCGCTCACTTACCGATATCGTCATGCTCACCGAAAACGATACCTTGGACGGCGGCGATGTGGTCCCCGGTTGGACAATTGCAGTCAAAGAGATTTTTGTTTAGAGTGATTTTATATACACCACTTACGAATTAATGAGGGTCAGTATGAGGACAACATTAATTTTAGAAGATGATGTTTTGGATAAAGTAAAAGAAATTGCGTCGAAACACCAATCACCCATTAAATCTGTGATAAACGATGCATTGCGAATTGGATTGAAATCATTAGAAACACCGCATAAAAAACAGCCATATCACACAACCCCTGTGAAAATGGGTCAAAAAAATGGGACCAATCTAAACAATATCCAAGTATTATTATCGCAAATTGAAGGAGAAGATCAACGATGATCATCGTTGATGCAAACATAATATTGTATGCCAAGGTTAAATAATTTTCTTTGAGCACGAAGGCGGGCGCGCAGTTCGTGAAGGCGATTGGAAGTTGGTCGCCAACAAGAACAATCCCAAAGAGTGGGAACTGTATCATTTGCCAGATGACCGAACCGAAACCAACGATTTGGCGGAACAACATCCTGAACGAGTCAAGAAAATGGCAGCCGCCTGGCAAGCCTGGGCCAAACGGGTTGGATTGATTGAATAAATATTGGTGGGTTTCTTAGCACAATGTTATTAACTTAAGGGCTTGTGCTATTAGGAGGGCGAGGCTCCCGCCGAGCCGGGCTCTTGTTGAAGAAAATATCAACAAACAAAATTTTATAATTAGATCTTAAGTTAATGACATTGATTCTTAGCCCACAATTTAATCCACTTTGCCAACACCAATTCAATCTTTGGGTGCATTGACCTTTGGTAACGATTTTTTCAGATTATCTATAATCTTTTTATACTTCTCTTGTTTGGCCAGATTGTTCCATTCCATTGGGTCATTTTGATGGTCATACAATTCTTCGCTGCCGTTTTCGTATTGAATATAGCGGTAGCGCTCGGAACGAACGCTGTGGTTTTTATAACCATGCGTAGTTAGGGCATGGTGTTTCCATTCTGTTTTTGGATCATTCAACAATTGTTTCAGTGAGTTTCCTTCCAACACGCTGGTCTTATCAATGCCGCACAGATCACACAATGTCGGGTAGATATCCAACAGCGTTACGGTTCGTTCGCAGCGGTTTTCTGAATGCGTTCCTTTGCGCATCTCGGGCGTTGATATGATTAGGGGACAGCGGGTCGCTTCTTCCCAAAGCGCGAATTTGCGCCAGTGCAGTTTTTCGCCAAGATGCCAGCCATGATCACCCCACAACACGATAATGGTGTTATCGGCATACTCACTCTTTTCCAACGCCGATAAAACACGCCCCACATTGGTATCGGCAAAATTGACGCTCGCCAGATACCCCGATACCGCTTTGCGCCAATTGTTGGTCTCGGTGACGTTTTTGTGGTCTTTCAATCGGGCCATGCGCCGGCCTGGTTGGGGCACATCTTCCAAATCGTCTTCATTTACATTGGGGAGCGTAACCTGATCAGGGGAGAATTTGTCAATATATTTTTTCGGCGTATACCAAGGCAAATGGGGCCGATACAAACCTACCGCTAGAAAGAATGGTTTATCGTGTTCTTGCTGTAAGAAATCACTGGCCCATTCGGCTACTTTGGTATCGTCCATTTCCTCATCGGGAACATCCACCGGGCCCCAATCAAAATGCGCGGTATTGGGGATACCGTTGAGGGGCCGGTTGTCGGGCATGGGATCGTTGCCTTGAGGAATATATTCATGCCAAGCCTGCTCATCTTTTGAATGCCTTCCATGAAAGATCTTGCCGCGCCCTTTGACCAGGTAGCCATTGTTTTTGAAGTGATGCGGCAGCGTCACCGCATCCGGCATTTTTTCCCGCCAAGGCTGTGAGTTGGTATAAACTCCAGAAGTAGAAGGCCGAATGCCTGTCAGCATGCTGGCGCGAGAGGGATTGCAAGCGGGCGCCGAGCAATAGGTGTGGGTGAATAACACCCCACGATCGGCCAAGCCATCGATGTTCGGTGTTTTTGTGTCGGGATGGCCGCCGAGACAGCCGATCCAATCATTCAGGTCATCAATTGAGATAAACAGCACATTGGGCTTTTTTGATGCAGCTGCAGCCAGGTTCATCGAAGCCACAGTGGGCCACAAAGCGAGGGTGGATTGCAAAAAACGGCGGCGGGTAAAAGTGCTCATGAGTGTTTCTCCCCAAAATAAGCGATAGTGTTATTCAGCAGTTACTCCTCCCCCAAGGTGGGGGAGGCTGGGAGGGGGTTGTGGGTTATGATCTTACTTCTATCAAGCATTCTCAACCCCACCCTACCCCTCCCCTATCTTGGGGAGGGAATTTACGTTCCATGCATATTCAAAATTTATCTTTATTTCTCTTACTGCCTGTAGCTGACGCTGGCGTAGGTTACCACAGATTCTGTTTCGGTTTCAATTGCGCGGTCGTATTTCAACACCTTGCCTGATGCTGGGCGGGAGATATCCAAAGTCATATATACGGGTGACAAACCGCAAACATTGTTGCGGTCTTGTTGCTTTTCGATGCTGGTAAAAAAGGCTTCGGCATTGCCGCTTTCCATAGCGGCCAGTACATCATGGTCTTCTTTTTCCACCCGCTGCAATTCAGAATCGGGGATGCCCAATTCGCTGCCGAAGCGTTTGCCCACATGGCTCATATCCGCCCCAGCGATTACACAAACTTTACCAGGATACTCATCAATCAAGCGGCGCAATGTATCCAAATTGTGTGCGAGATTCTTGTCACTTCTTGGAGAAATACCTTCACGAATATATGAATGAAGCGACCCGCACAAAATGGGGATCATTTTTCCTTTCCACTCGCTCCCCAATGTATACCGCAGCCAAAGTGCTTGAAATTCAATGGAGTGTTCATCGCGGTGCAAAAGTTCTTCGGCAAAAATATCACCCGCTGCGTTTTCAGCAAATTGATTGACGAAGTCGACATCGGTTTCCACACTGCCCAGTGGAGTGTCGTAGGTTTTTCGAGTGCCCACTATCAAGCTGCGGCGTATTTGGTGGCCGGTGCCAAATACCAGGTAAACATCTGCCGGTTCGGCTGACTTTAATTCTTCATACGCATAGGCAAAACAAACCCCTCCCCGATTTAAATCTATGTGAGGTGAAACGAGCGCTTGCACCGAGCCGGATGCGTTGGTTCTAAATTCACCATTGCTTTCCGCTTTCATTTTTTGGCAATACCCATCCAGTTCGGCCCGCAATTGCTCTGCTTCTCCCGCATAGGCTTTGCCGGCAAAAGCGGGAGGCCGATTGGGCAATGCGCGAAAGTGCTGTTCAAGTTCGCGCATGGCATTCTTAAAGGTTTCTGAATCCAAAAACAGTTCGCGGTCGAGCTGTTGAATGATGGCTTCAATATTTTTGGCGGGAATCAATTCGCCAAATTGGCCTTGCATCTCGGATTGAATATCGGCGATAGAATGGCGGCCATCGAAAAGGCTAAGTATATAAAACACTCCAAGGGGGACAGCCAACATATTTTTGGCAATATTTTGCGGGTCGCGAAGGCAAATCACTTGCTCTCCATTTTGCTCGGAGGGAAAGGCTTCAACATCTCGTATGGCAGGATATTGGAGATCCGGCCGGATTGTGTAATTCATGATTTTAGGCTCCAAATTTATTACACTTACCTTTTAACGTGTTCTGTATAAAAAAATGATCAAACTCCCCCAACCGATTACGTGGAGTTCAACCCAAATAAGTATGTAAAACCTACCCAAAGATATTTGAATTTTCTAAATGTAGGGGCAGACCCCAGTGTCTGCCCCGAATGCTGATTTTACTGAAGATAAAACCATTCTGAAAGACAAATTCTCACAATTCATTCAATAGAATCTACTCAATTGAAATAAATCAACATATTACTATCATGGTCTCTGTTATGCAAAGAGTTTCCCTTATTATTTTATGGCCAATTTGAATCCATTACAAAATATTAATACCTTTTTTTGGATCATGGAAAATCCTACCCCCACACTATAACGATCAGCATGAGTTTTGTTATACTAAGTATATTGAATTTGAAAAAATATTTTTGGGGAGGAACCATGCAAACCCGCCGCCAATTTCTAAAAACCACGAGTGCAGGAGTCTGCCTAACCGCATTTCATTCCATTTCTACAAATTCTGCTAATGCTTCCGATAAACCCAATATTATATTGTGCATGGCCGACGATCAGGGTTGGGGAGATATGGGTTATTACGGCCACCCAGTTTTGAAGACACCGAATTTTGATGCGATGGCCTCGGAGGGATTTCGCTTCGACCGCTTCTATGCCGCCGCGCCGGTTTGTACACCGACCCGGGGCAGCGTGATGACCGGGCGCCACCCCAACCGCTTTGGTTGCTTCAAATGGGGCCATACGCTGCGCCCGCAAGAAATCACCATCGCAGAGGCATTGAAAACCGCAGGATATGTAACCGGCCATTTCGGCAAGTGGCATTTGGGTTCTGTGCAAAATGGCAGCCCGTGCAACCCAGGAGCGAGTGGATTTGACGAGTGGTTTTCCGCCCCCAACTTTTTCGACAACGACCCCATTCTCAGCCGCGAGGGCAATGCGGTTCAAACCGAAGGCGAGAGTTCAATGGTGACCGTCGATGCGGCGATTGAATTTATTCGCAAACACGCTGAGAGCGAACAACCGTTTTTGGCGGTGGTATGGTTCGGCTCTCCTCATGGCCCACATCGAGCGATCGAAAGAGACCGTGAACTCTATGATGATCAAGAAGAAAAATTTCAGCACTTTTACGGTGAGATTACCGGGATGGACCGGGCGTTCGGCAAATTGCGGCAGGAACTACGGTATTTGGAAATTCATGAAAATACAATTCTGTGGTACAACAGCGACAATGGTGGGCTGCCCGGCTTAGGCAAGACTGGTGGCCGGGGTGATAAAGGTGATGTTTATGATGGCGGCTTGCGTGTTCCCGCCATTTTGGAATGGCCCGCAAAGTTAAAACAACCGCAAACTACCAATATCCCCTGCAATACCTCAGACATCTATCCCACACTTTTGGAGATTGCGGGAGTGCAATTGGAAAATCAAAACCCACTCGATGGCGTCAGCTTGGTTCCGCTTTTAAAGGGTGAAATGAAATCACGACCCAAACCGATGGGATTTTGGGAGCATCCAACCGGTGGAATGGGGACACCCAGCGCGAAATGGATGGCGGAATTGTTGGAGGCGCAGAAAAACGGAAGTCAAATCAGCAAGATATCACGGCTTCGGTTGGAATCGGCAGCAATCACTAAACAATATCCAGAAGATAAATTCCCCGGCCATGCGGCTTGGTTGGATTGGCCCTGGAAATTGCATCGAATTGAAAACAAAAATGGAAACGTGAAGTATGAGCTGTATCATCTGAAAGATGATCCAAAAGAACAAAATGATTTGGTGAAAGTGAAAACAGACCGGGTCAAATCGATGCAGACCGCTTTGAAGAAATGGCAACTTTCAGTGGTGCGAAGTTTGAATGGCGAAGACTACAAGTAGAGCTAAGACAACTGAATTCCCCTCCCAAGATTGGGAGGGGT
>CAZEZQ010000311.1:0-796 GCA_964516245.1 uncultured bacterium
ACTTTTTGCTGGTTCGTCATATATAAAGCAGGCGGGACGCCTGCGCTCCAAATGTGGCACCACATAATGCTGGATTTAACTTATTGCCGTATCATCATTTGATAGAACAATCTTTGTATCTATTTTTATAAGACACTGTATCTACTCTATTTGCCTATAAAGGGGAAACAAAAATGGAAACGTTCTATCGCAATCGATACACAAACATGGTTTGCTTTATTGGAATTCTTGTTTTTTCTTTTTCAATAGCAACAATTGGTGATGCGCAATCAGAAAAGCCAAGCGCCGCAAAGTATTCCATCTCGGGGGAGATGAAGAAGTGGCATCCAATGTCCATAGAGTTCAATGGCCCTAATACCCATGAAGAAGCGAATGATCCCAATCCATTTTTGGATTACAGAATGCAAGTTGAATTCACGGCTCCAAGAGGAACCACCTATCAGGTTCCCGGGTTTTATGATGGAAATGGACAGGGCGAGAGAGAAGGCTCTATTTGGCGTGTGCGGTTTTCACCCGATCAGGTTGGTGAATGGAAGTTCCGGGTTTCATTTCGAAAAGGAGACAAGGCTGCGGTTCGTTTGGAAGCAAAAGCAGGTGAACCGGTTTCGTTTGACGGGGCGCAAGGTTCGTTTGAAGTGGTCCCATCCGATGACTCTGCCCCCGGCTTTTTGCCATTGGGACAGCTGGAATATGTTGAAGAATTTTATCTGAAGTTTCGTGATGGCGGTTATTGGATTCGAGGGGGAGCGGACAGCCCGGAAAACTTCTTGGCTTACAAAGGATTTGACAATACCCC
>CAZEZQ010000311.1:806-6607 GCA_964516245.1 uncultured bacterium
CCCCGAATAGCCACACCTACCAAAAACATATCGAAGATTGGAATCCGGGCGACCCTGATTGGGGAAATGGTAATGCCAAAGGCATAATCGGTGCGTTGAATTACCTGGCATCGAAGAATGTGAATAGCATTTACTTTCTTGCCATGAATATCGGTGGGGATGGCAAGGATGTTTTTCCGTGGGTGAATGTTGTGGACCGCAGCGGCAGCGAAGAAAACGATAATCTTCATTATGATATTAGCAAACTCACCCAATGGAATACGGTGTTTGAACATGCGCAAAGAAAGGGGATCTTTCTACACTTTGTATTGAACGAAGCCGAAGCCCCCAACAAACGTGAACTGGATGATGGCGAATTGGGGGTGGAGCGCAAATTGTATTACCGCGAATTGATTGCGCGTTTCGGCCATCATTTGGCTTTGCAATGGAACTTGTGCGAAGAATACAACATTGGTGGTTTCGATTTCGGCAAAGAACGCATTCGGGAATTTGCCGAATACATTCAAACAGTCGATCCATACGATCATCCCATCGCCGTTCATTCCGCAGGCGACCCGCTGAAAGCGTTGCGTTTTATATTGGCTGACAGCCGCTTCGGCATGACCTCCATTCAACTCAATCAACGGCGAATCGACCGGATAACAGAAGAGTTTCGCGAAGCGGCACTCGAAGCAGGACGCAAAATTCCAATTTCGCTGGACGAATTTACTGTAGACAAAGGCCACAACAAATCCTACATTCCTGTCGACGATGCCGCAGCTTACCGAAAAGAAAAATTGTGGCCGGTGTATCTTTCGGGCGGGATGATCGAATTCATTTTGGAAGGCTTGCTGAATGTGGATGACTTTCAATCGGGAGAAAAAGACGCCCTTTGGGATTATGTTTGGTATGCCCGCAAATTCATGGAGGAAAATCTCCCCTTTTGGGAAATGAGCCCACAAGGCTCACTCATGGAAGGTGAAGGAACCATTCGAGTGGGACTTGGCGATGGTGACTCGTTTCAACTCGGCGCGCAAGTATTTGTGAAAGAAGGGGAAGTCTACGCTATCTATTTGCCCAAGGCAAACCCGAGTGGCACACTGAATCTCACAGATGCAAAAGGTGAATTTTCATTAAAGTGGTATAACCCGCGAAGCGGAAAATTTGAGGGAAATGAAACACAAATCAAAGGCGGCAATCAGATTGAACTTGGCAACCCACCCAATGAGAAGAATAAAGATTGGGCGGTGTTGATTGAGAATTTGTGATTAAGCTGAGCGATTAAAGTGATATTTGCTTAGGGAGGGCGAATGAACCGTTTGAACGAGAAACCGGCTCGGCGGGAGCACGCTACGGCGCATTTTCAACTTCGCCCTCCTTTTTCGTAACCATTTAGCCATCTGGAAGCATTTTATTTCGCCCATTCAGGGCTAGGGTTTTTGTGTTTCATTTTTCCAGGGGCGATTGCCCCTGGCTATCATATGGCGCCCCCGTTGGGGCTGGAAATTTTTTTATTCGGCTAAATGGATACCTTGAATTTGTTCTATCGCAGAAGTGTGTTTGCCCAAAAACATATTTCCCGCCATTGAGAAAACCGCTATGTTTTTTAGTGCATTACGCCGATTCCGGTTCATGATTATCCCTCGCAAACATCCATAGTCTTAAAAAAGTTATTTTGGCTCTGTTGGTGAATCCAAGTCATCCATCACGAATTGAAGGGCGTCTAAATTTTTCAAGAACTTACTCAACCGTATATGAGCCTTCTGCCCAATTGTTTAATGAATTGGGTTCGAATGTTTCTATTATAGATTGTTGGCATGAACCCGGGGTTAATAACACAATGAATGTAAGTTCACCCTCATTAGATGCGGTTTTTTCTAACGCGACCATGCATGTCCCTTTATTGGGTGAATCCCACTCGTTTTGTGGTTTTTCTGTGTTGATGATTTTCCAATCCACTTGGTGTTGTGGGGATAAATTGGTTAAGGTGAGTTTTTCATTTGATTGTTGAAGGTTTATGGTCTCTCCACTTGTCTTACCTGGTTTTGCGGGAGTAATCATCCCCCATCGGACCTGGCTATTGGGTTTCAAGCCAGTCAATTCATCTTGTATCAACACTTCGTTTGATGGCAGCAATGCCACTCCCCGTTTGACTGATTCAGCCTGACCTTCATACACCGGGCTCATATCGAGAATGCTGTAGGGGAATTTTGGGCCGTCAGAGAATTGTACAATTGTCCCTTTATTCCTGGCGATTTGAAGTTGACCGTTGATAACAAGGGTGTTGTGCCCGTAATTCTGCTGGCGGAAGATTTTCCAGCGGTCTGAATCCTGTTTGCGGTTCCACAGATCCATCCCTCTGGATTCGATTCCATGATAGCCTTCCGCCCCCAAATCCATGGCCCAGCGTACTTCATCCGCATCCATTACAAATGAACCGATATCCATTTGTCCATGATTGGCGGAGGGGGAACCGGCTTTCAAACCAACAAACACGGCATTCGGATCGTTCCATGCGCTGCGGTGGATTGTTATAGGAACTTTGCCCTTGCTATACCAATTCAAGGGCATTTCAATAGAATCTGCTTCAGGTATATTGTTCATCCATACCAATGCCATGGGCAAAAACCGTCCACCTGACGATCCTGCGTACGAGTCGCTTACTCTGTTGATCCGTTCGGTGAACAGTTCAGGTTCATCTTTCACCCAATCCGGCCGGTTGTATTTGGAAGCAAACCAAAACAGGGCCGGTTCTGGGCTTCGTCCAGCGCCTCCATCGGCATAGTTAAAGGTATAGCCGGATGGTCCATAGACCAAACTCATGTATTGGCCGGTTTTGCTGAATCCAGGCGCCTGGCTCAGTCCAAAATCAGAGCCCAAGACACTTTCCAACACATCGATCAGCAATACATTGTAAGTGGTGCCATACGACCAATAGCCAGGACCTTCGGGATAACTGCCTTTGGGAGCATAAGCCGCCATGGAGTGGGTGACGTTCTGCAATGCATTGTGGACGGTTCGGGCCGCAAGCTCAGGTTCATCTTCCAACACAGCCAGCGCACCTGCTGTAAGCCCACCATGGCAAACCTGCCCCCAGTTGTTGCTGGAACGCACCCAACCGTTATGGCGGGTTTCAAAAGGAAGAACCACACCCTTTTCGATAATTGCAGTTCGAATTTCTTCGCGTGACGCATCATCCAGTTGATGATACAGCCAGTCGTAGCCAATCGCCATCGCGAATGTCATTTCAGCAACATCGAGAAAATGACTGGGGTTCCAATCTTTGAATTCAGCCACCTTCAGCATTTCGTTTTCACAACGCTGCGCGTATTGTTGTTTGCCGGTGAGATGAAAGGCCATCGACAGCAAAATCACACGCTTTACACACCGGCGTGATTGGCCAAGCAGTCTTCTGCCTGTGAGTTTTCTTTCAATGGGGTCTATGTTTAACAGAGCATCGGCTTGATCGACAACATATTGTTTTATTTTCTGTTTTAAGGGATCTTGTTTGATGCTTTCACGCAATGCAGCAAATCTCTCTTGGTTGATAAATAGGCGGGGATGGGATTGAGGCGCTTGATTGATATGCTCTTGAATTTCTTGCAGCGATTGGCTTGGAGGATATGTTGAACCGTTTTCATTTGCCGGTGTGTTTGCAATCAAGCCAAATGAAAATAACAGGCAAGCCATGATGTGAAGAAGTCTTCTTTTCATTGTGTGTTGACTAGTCTTAAGATTCTTTGATGGCTGTACATTCATTTTCATGATAAAAATCTCCCGGTTCTATGATGTATGGTTATCTATGTTCTATCATTGAATGGCTTGTATGAGAATCCTGCAAGGCAAATATGCAGGGGGATGCCATTCCATTCAGAGGGAGAACGGCGATCGTTATTGTTTTTTTGATGGGTCGAACAGCGTGACCCATCCTACGCTGTTGTGGATTTATAGTATAAGCCGCTTTGTTGTATTATAGGGAGAACGGCGATCGTTATTGTTTTTTTGATGGGTCAGACAGCGTGACCCATCCTACGCTTTTGCGGGTTTATAGTGTAAGCCGCTTTGCGGTGTTATCGGCGCTTTTGATTTGTTTTTCTCTTGTTCGATGAACATTTCGTATTTGCTTTGTGGAGCCTCTTTCTTTTTGATGGTGCCGTTTTTTGTTTTGTGAAACGTATTGCTGGCTGCTGTTTTTACTTCTTGAAAGGTCTCATTGATTGCTTCGCCGGTTTGTTTCAACCAACTGCGGAAACTGTTCAAGGTGGAGCGGTAGTGCTGGAGCAGCTTGAGTGATTGCTTGTCATCAGGATCAAAATTGCTTTTGAGTTTTTGTGACATTTTCGATAGGCATGCTTCCAAGGTTTCAGTGATCTGTTGTTGGATGTTGGATTTTTTCATGATGGTCTCCTTGAATGGCTGTATTTTATTACAATTGAAGTTGTGAGTTTCAAAAGGACCTAAAGGGCCAAAAAGACTTAAAGGACTCAATGATTTCTTCTGTTAGCGCCCAGTTCTATCCCAAATTCAATTGTCTTAAAGTACTAGTGAACCACGTTAAACTGCAAGTTTTGGGCCAATATGAATATTTGGGTTTGAGGAATAGGGTAAGTTGTTTGGATGATTGAATTTAGAACTTTCTGTTTCAAAAAAAAGTAAAAAATCAATTGAAATTTGCCTATACGATGGAGAAATGGCAATATTTACAGGCTTTTTATAAGATTGAAAGAGGAAAAATACATGAAAAAAGGCGGTCGACTGACCGCCCTTTTGGTTTGTGCTGTTTGTTCAATTTGCTGGGTTTGTAACGCTTATTTGGCATCTGGAAGCACAACGCCGGCGTCGGCGAGGGCTTGGATGTATTTCTCTGGGTTTTTCGCCACCGGGTCTTTGCAGCCAGCGCAGCAGAGGCCGATTTCTTTGCCCTTGGCGGTGACGCTCATACCGTCGACTATTGGATGGCCGCTAATCGGGCAGGATTTTTGTTCCATGGTGAGAATGATGGGGGCCGCTTTGTTTTCCATCAATTTGCCCATTACGCCTTTTGGGTCTTTTTCAAAACCGGCTGGGCAGTTGGGGCAGCAGAACTTAAGCAGCATGTTGTTCTTGACAGCGATAAATTCATCTTGCGCTGGTTTGCCCGACATGGGGCAGCGGTCTTGTTTGCTGAAGCCTTCGGCCAGTTGCGGTTCTTCGCCGTTTTGGCGAGTTTTCATGATGGCTTGCAGAGGGGCTTTCTCAACCGCTTTGGCACAGTTGGGGCAACAGGTGCCGATGAAATAGCCTTTGTACTCAAACCCTTTGCCTTCGACAATTGCTTTACCAGAGATGGGACATATTGTTTGTGCACTACGCTCTTTCATCGCTTGCAGTTCTTTTTGAACTTGCTCTTTGTTGAGCGCACTAGCGCCTTCCTTTTCGGACGCCATCACCGGCAGGGCCAGCCCTACGATTAGGGCCATGATGATCCACTTCATGTTCTTCCTCATTTTTTCTTCCTCCTATGTATTTATGGGTTGATTCTTGAAACAACGAATCTCTTTTGATGGCAATGGCTATATTATACAATCTTTATAAAAATTGTAAAAATCACTTGGGCATTTTTCTTCAATTGTTTTCTTGGCCATTTGTCTGGTTAAATATGTATCCATTTGTTACGATCATTAGAGAATGGACATTATTGGATTTAAACACGCTGAATGTAAGAGATTGTCTCTCACAATTTCAATAAGTTAAATAAAATCAGATCATTTATTTCGTCCTTTCAGGACTTGGGCTTATTGTAATTACAATTCCCAGGGCGTTGCCCTGGGCTAGTTTATTTC
>CAZEZQ010000312.1:0-6587 GCA_964516245.1 uncultured bacterium
GGCGTTAAAATCTGTTAACCGCTTAACCACTCTCATCAACGATGTGCTCGACATCAACCGCATCGAAACCGGCCGCATGGTTCTTGAAAAATCCCAAGTGCAGTTCGAGTCGATTGTGAAAAGCGTCATTCAAGAAAATCAACCGTTTGCGGATCAAAAGAAGATTGCCATAAAAACTTCCGGCCTGGATCAAACCTATCCACTCGATATCGACGCCGGCAAGATGGAGCGCGTCGTTAACGAACTGGTCAACAACGCAATGAAATACACTCCAAACAATGGTGAAGTTGAAATTCATTTAAAAAAAGATCAAAATACGGTGGTGCTGGTGGTAAACGATTCGGGGATCGGAATGACCAAAGAAGATTGCGAAAAAATCTGGGAGCGGTTTTACCGTTCTCCGTCATCCCAGCATTTCGCCAAAGGCAGCGGGTTGGGGCTCTCGATCGCCAAAGAACTGGTTGAAATGCACGGCGGAACCATACACGTAAAAAGCCAATTGAACCAGGGAACCGAATTTACGCTTCGATTCCCATTCAAGTAAAGGAGACATCCATGAAGGATGCGTTCGTTTTGATTGTCGATGATGAAGAAGAATTGCGCGAAAATATGTACGACCTCTTGGATCTGGAAGGCTATCAGGTCGAAGCCTGCGATACGGGTGATGAGGCAATTGCGCTTGTTGAACAAAAACATCCCGATTTGGTCTTGCTCGACATTCAACTCCCAGGCACAGACGGCATTGAAGTACTGCGAATCTTAAAAGAAAAACACCCCTCCTTGCCGGTGGTCATGGTCAGCGCATCCTCCCAAAAGGGCACGCGGGAAAAATTGGATGAATATGGCGCGGATGGCTTTGTTCTCAAACCATACGATCAAGACGAACTGCTCGAACTCATGAACTCTCTATTAACAAAGGTGTAACTGTGGCCGAAGCAGAAGAGAAATCCATCAAAATTCTTGTGGCGGACGATGAAGAAGAAATTCGCCTTAACCTGTGCGACGTTCTCGAACTCGAAGGGTATGAAATCTTTCAAGCCACCAATGGCAAAGAATCTCTGGCGGCATTGGAAGCAAATACCCCCGATATCATTATTTCTGATCTGATGATGCCGGAAATGACCGGCTTGGAATTTTTGGAAGAACTCGGCAAACAAGAACGCAAAATTCCCGTCATCATCATGACGGCTTTTGGAACGATCGATTATGCCGTCAAAGCCATGAAGATGGGCGCGTTTGATTTTATCACCAAACCGATCGATTACGATTATATGTTTGCTGTGATTCGCCGCGTATTGCACACCATCGATTTGGAACGCAGAGTTGAACAACAACGGCAGCAGATGATAGACGACATGCGCCTGGCGGGGACCATTCAGCAAACCATATTGCCCAACCCCATAGACAACGCCCACTTGAGTTTTCAATACCGCTTCGAACCGCTAATCGAAATTGGAGGCGATCACATCACCATGCACGCGCATGATGATGACCATATTTCACTGGGATTGTTCGACGTAACCGGCCATGGTGTGTCGGCGTCGATCGTCGCCAATATGGTCCACAACGAGTTGATCAACCGGTTGAAGCAAGAACGCCCTCCGTTTAACGTGGTTGATTTGTTAAACCGTTTTGTCGTGAAAACCATTGGCGATACCAGCATGTTCTTGACCTTAATCCTCTGCGAGATCGACGCCGCCAGCAAAACCATGACGGTCTGCAACGCGGGGCACCCCGACCTTATGCTTTGCCGCGCCAAAGACCATACCATAGAACGAATCTCCTCACATGTCCCTCCAGTGGGTTTTACCGAATCCATGAGTAGTGATAGCACCGAAACAAAAGTCACCTTAAACAGCGGTGACCGCATCGTGCTGTATACTGATGGATTTCCCGAAACCGTTGGAAAAAACAATGAAGAACTAAGAGTAAACGGATTCGAAAAAATCATCGAACAAAACATCCGCCTGCGCACGTTGGATTTTATTGATGAAATTTTCAACTCCGTCATAAACTATCAAAATGGAGAACCAGAAGACGACCGGACATTGGCCATTGTCGATGTAAAATAGAGTGTAAACATGCCTTCGTTGAATTTAAATATCAGGTTCGTCACAAAAAATATCGTATAAGATTACATTTTGCTTTTGATTCTTACTGCAAACCAAAGGCCTTCTCCATTTGCTTGCGCACTGTGGTTAACCGTTCCACACCACCGCCACCGACTTCGGCGGTTGCCCAACCGGTGAAACCGATGTCATCCAGGGCCATTTGCACCTGATCCCAAGGGAGATCGTCGTCGGGGCTGGTGATATCGACAAAATCGTTTTTGGCGCGGCTGAAGCCTTTCACGTCGAGTTTGACGCAGCGATGGCCGAAGGTGCGAATCCATTCTTCCGGCCGTCCGTATTTCCAATGATTGCCGATGTCGTAATACATCCCCACCCAGGGGCTTTTGAAGCGGTCAATAAACTCGACGAAACGCTCCGCCCCCTGGTTCGGCGGGCCATTGTGATCGTACATCATTTGGTTCCAAACATTCTCAATCAAGATCATCTGTCCCAATGCCGCCGCCATGGGCAGCAACTTGCGGATTTCTTCATACGCCCGTTGCTCAATCACATCCGCAGGCCCATCAGAGCCCTTGCCCAGCACGATCAGCACAGCGCTGCCACCAGCAGCATGAGACACGCGCATGCAGTGTTCAATATTGGCCCGGCCTTGAGCGCGCACTTCTTCTTTAGGGCTGGTGAGTGTATCAGACCAATGAGCGTGGTTGATGGCGTTGTGCACAAACACGCCAGATTTCTGCACCGCGTCGCGGGCTTCTTCGACTGTATATTCACCCGCCTGGTCAAAATCGACGCCGTCAAAACCGGCTTCGGCCGCCATATTGAGCCGGTCCACCACCGAGAGTTTTTTGCCGTCCTGGTCTTTAGGAATCATACCCAATTTGCATGATAACAAAATTTTCTTGTCCAATGGGGGGATCACAATACCGGCCTCTTGCGCTTCTGCCACCCGGCTCACCCCGGTTGAGCTTATGGCGGCCAAAGTCCCCACACCCATGGTTAATACGTTGCGGCGATTTAACGATGAATGATTCTTGCCTTGAGATTTCGTTTGCATGAAAATTTTATCCCTCTCTTTCATTCGTTTGCTCTGCAGGTGCAGACATTTCGTTTTGATTTGAATCTCCCATTGCTGGCATGGACTGCTGTTTAAGTAAAGTTTTCATTTCCCGATTGTCATTCAAAATGCATGCTACACCAAAAAACAAAGGAGAAATGATCACAGATGGAATCAAAAGCAAAAGTGCTACAATCAAACCAAAAGGTTCAACATAAAAATTTGGGCTAAAAGCAACCGCCTCAAAATATATGATGGAAATCACAGCAAACGTGCCTCCTACTATTAACAAAATCCACCCAAACAATTTTAAGAATACTGAAAACATAAGATATTTTTCTCCCTTCCCTAACGAATCGGCAAAAAGTCCGACCCAGAAAATGACCATACAATATATAGCATCTCTTCCATCTGACTTGCACTATATGTTGTTGCAGGCGAGGACGCCCACCAAGGCGCGTCTATGACCTGCGCTCCAAAAAAGACTTTTTGCCGGATCGTCTTCCTTATTGCAATATCAATTCATAGTTTCGCTGTCCATCAAATCCTTCCAAATAGATCCCTGGCGGAAGGTTTCGCAATATCTCAATAAGTTGTTGCACATCATCTTCATGCCCCCGTAGTTCAGACAAACTAAAAGTAAGAAATCGAATTATTTTATTGATTGTTTTCATGTCAAATTTCATTCCCACTCGGCTGCCCAATTTCAAAATAAGCGTTTGCGCTTGTCCAGAACCCAAAAGGCTATCCTTCTCAATCTCAAGATTTGTACCTTCAGAAAGTTGAGAGAAACTCGCTCCTTGATTTAGATTCAACACTTTTTTGTATATTTCGTTGACATCGAATCCCATTGCCGAGGCTTTCGATTTCAATTTGGGAGGAACAATCCGGTAAATGACAGGCACGGATACAGTGGGTATTTTGGCTTTCAAATAAGGAGCAATCCCTTTCACATAAGGTTGAGTGGCGGTGACAATATAGATATCGCCATCACACAACGATTTGTTTGAGATCAATGTTAACAGAATACTCAACATCAAAATCAATCGGCCATATTTCATTCGACACCACCTCCCAGTGATTTTCTTATTCTAAAGCCGAGTTACATGGAAAACCAGAGAAATGAATAGATTGAAAAGGCGATTCCATTGAATGCAAGAATAAAATCTAAACAAACATATTTGAATTTTTATAAAATCAATATTCATGGGGAGGGCGAATCTCCTGATGAGCCGCAAGTGTGTGAAACCGGCTCGGCGGGAGCCTCGCCCTCCCAATAAACTCATTACCCATTGATTTAATTTAACTTAAAAATCCAAGAGACAATTTCTCAGAATTTGGGTGTAAGAATCTAAACAGAAAATCTTACATTTGGTTCTTTTCCACGATCAATTCTTGGGAAAAGATTCATTTTGCCAGCATACGATTCATTCCGGTCACACTCCTGAAATCCCAGCCAATTATGCTAAAATGGATTAAAAGGCAGGCAAATTCAATTGAAAAAGGAGGCAATTATGGTACGTGTAGCGGTAGTGCTCTCAGGATGTGGGGTGTACGACGGCGCCGAAATTTATGAATCCGTCCTCACTCTGCTTTATTTGGACAAAGCGGGAGCCGAGGTGCAATGTTACGCGCCCGACAAACCGCAGATGCATGTTATCAATCACCTGACCGGCCAGCCAGTCGAAGGCGAAAGCCGCAATGTGTTGGTCGAAGCCTCGCGAATTGCCCGCGGCGAAATCAAGCCGCTCTCTGAACTGAACGTCGATCAATTCGACGCCGTTATCTTTCCCGGCGGTTTCGGCGCGGCCAAAAACCTATGCACCTTCGGCGTGGACGGAGAAAACTGCAGCATCGATCCAGATGTCGAGCGGGCCATTCAATCTACCGTACAGCATGAAAAGGTGCTTGGCGCTCTGTGCATCGCCCCCGCAGCGGTCGCCAAGGCGATGCAGAATATGGGCCGGAAAGTCAAATTGACCATCGGCACCGATGCCGCCACGGCGGGCAAGTTGCGAGCGATGGGAGCCGAAAACGAACCGAAATCGGTTTCGGAAATCACGGTGGACGAAGAAAACCGAATCGTCAGCACCCCAGCCTATATGCTGGGTCCGACAGTATCGAAAGTGGCCGAAGGCATCGAAAAACTGGTTGCCAAAGTGCTCGAAATGTCACAACAACCAGTGGGGGCATAACAAAATAAGTCCAAGACCGCCAAGAAGGCCGCCAAATGTGGGGGGCTGAATTTGGCGGCCTTGCTAATTGTTACGTTTATACAAGAAATAGTAGAGGAGGCAAGATTTCTATCAATCTTGATTTTCTATTTCTAAATTTACCAACTCTTTCACCACATAGGTCTTTTTCTGCAGGCTCTCGTGATAGACCCGGGTTATGAGTTCGGCCAAGAGTCCAATCATAATAACTTGAATGCCTGCCAAAATAAAAAAGATGGCAATCAGCAAAATGGGGTCGCGATGGGCTTTGTATAGTGGATCCATAAACTTTTCATAGGCCACCTTCAAGATTCCAACCAAACCAATCAGATTGGAAATCATTCCAATCGAACCAAAAAAATGTATGGGCCTTGTAAGGAAAGTGCCTAAAAGCACCAAGACCGGCAAATCGAGCAAAACTTTTACTGTTTTCGCCAATGAATACTTGGTACGCCCCCGTGTACGCGGATGATGAGTAACCACCACCTCACCCACCTTGGCGCCGCTCCAATGCCCGATAATTGAGATAAAACGATGCATCTCACCATATAGAGAGATATCTTGCAGCACATCCATGCGAAAGGCTTTCAATGTACAGCCATGATCGTGCAGTTTGACTCCAGTTAACCAGGAAATAAAAAAATTGGCAATTCGTGAAGGCAATACCTTGGTCAAAAACGGGTCGCGCCGGGGCTTACGCCACCCGCTGACGATATCGTATCCTTCATCGAGTTTCTTCAGCAATTTGGGGATATCCGCTGGGTCATTCTGCATATCAGCATCCAAAAATATAACAATCTTCCCCCGCGCATGATCGATTCCCGCATTGAGGGCCGGTGTTTGCCCGAAATTGCGCCGGAGGCGTATCACTTTTACCAATGGGTTTTGCTTGGCAATATCTTTTAAGACCTCGAATGAACCATCTTCACTTCCATCATCCGCATACAGAATTTCATAACTCTTCCCACATTCATCAAGCGCTTTTACGAGCGCTTCATGCAATGGTTTAAGATTTTCCGCTTCATCGTATACAGGAAGCACAACAGACAGCTCAGGGGATGGGGGATTCATATTGATGGACTCCAATTGTAAAATAAATATATGTATTTCATTTTCCGAATCAAAAAAACGCCTTATAAGACGTACCGGCAAAAAGTCCGATATAAAAAACGACCACACAATATATAGTAACGCAGGTATCCAATCCGCACTGTGTGTTGTTGCAGGCGAGGACGCCCACCAAGG
>CAZEZQ010000313.1:0-6587 GCA_964516245.1 uncultured bacterium
CCATTGAATTGGTCGACGCTTGGTTGAGCCTGGTTGAAACCTACCAACAACCCGAAAAATCCATTGCCATCGCTCGTGAGATGGTCAAGCAAATGCCAATGGATATCAAACGCCGTGAATATCTGAGCAATTTGTTGAAAAACAACAATCAGGTGGGTCAAGCCATAGAATTGTGGTCTTCGTGGGCGCAGCAATTTTCCAACAACCCCATGACCATATTGAATGCCGCCGAACATCTTGAAACATTGGGGGCAACAGACGCAGCCGCAGATTTACTGAATTCACTTCAAAAAAATATCCCGCCTTCTTTGGCCTACAAACAAGGAGAAACCCTTTTGCAGTTGGGGTATTTTGAAGAATCGTTTCAAGCATTCGAAACAGCCGTTCAAGCCAAACAGGTCACCCAGAATGCGATCCAACAAGCAATCCAAGATTATACAACAAGACGCGATGCCAACGAATTGGTTTCAGCGCTGATCAAACAGGCCACCGGCACTGCGTTTCAAAGCGTGCCCCAATGGGCCCGTGAATCACTTGCCACATTGGGCATCCAACACAACCGGTTTGATGATCTTAATTCTCTGGCCCAACAAGAGTCTAATGGATCATGGTATTACCATCTGGCAATGGAAGCGCGACGGCAGGATCAGAATGAACGCGCCAAACAATGGCTGCAGGCCATAGATCAAAAATCTGTCTATCATACAGCCGCTCAACGGGAACTCGCTCTAATTTACAGCCAAACCGATACCATCCCCGCTCAAAAAAAAGCGGCGGATCTGTTTCAACCGTCTGTTGCGGCGATTTTGGAAACCACCGGCGCCGTAGGGCTGAATCTCTCTATGGCACACCGCTTGATGGATTATGCAGAAATGCGCTTGAACGCCTATCAACCGGGAGAAGCATTAAAGGCCATTCGATCGATTGAATCGGCTTCGGCCACCTTGAACCGCTCGTTGCAAGACACCAATTACAGCCGTATAAATTATTCCCGCGCGCGGGCGTACACGCAACTATCCGATTTTAACAATGCAGTGCCCCTCTTACAGTCAATTGAGCATGAACCGTACAAAACTCGGGCGCTATTTTTACTGGCCCGGGTGCATCTGGCGATGCAAGAGACAGAACAAGCGCATCAACTGCTCACGCAAATCGCAGAGAATCCCGAGCATTGGCGGCGGGAAAACGATGCGCTAAGCTTGTTATCGGCTATGGAGCCCTTGGTCGGCGAATCGTTGGAACTGTTTTGCAACGCGCAGTTGTATCAACTGCAGGGGCGCATGGAAGCCGCCGACCCGGAATTGCGCCAACTGGCAGTGAATCATTACGGGGAAGATATGGAAGAGTGGGCCCGCTATACCATTGGACAATTATATTACAAAGCCGGAAATGTGGAAAAAGCGCGTCAAGAATGGGAACGGCTTGAAGTGGATGCCGACCATCCTGTTATTCATGGGAAAGTTCGGTTCAACACTTTGAAAACAATGGAAGCAAGTGCGGTATCGATTGAAGATTCGACCCAGGCGCAGGAAATTTTAATTGATTTTCCCAATACCTTGTTTTCCGATTTGGTAAGGCTCAACAACGAAAACTAATCAATAATATTTGAAATTATTTGCAACTTTCAAAAAGAATTTGCTTCCCCATCCATGACGATTCGGCAAAAAGTCTTTTTGGGAGCGCAGGTCATAGACGCGCCTTGGTGGGCGTCCTCGCCTGCATCATCTTTGTCTTATCTATCAATTCATCGTTGACAAACTCGTAGACTGATTTAACAGGAAATGCATAATGGCTTTTTGTCCGTGTAAGCGGTTTTCGGCTTGATCGAACACTATCGAGCGGTCTGATTCTAAAACCGATTCGCTAATCTCTTCGCCGCGATGAGCGGGTAAACAGTGCATGACGGCGCAATGCGGAGGCGCCCAGGAGAGGAGTTCATCGTTTACTTGATACTCAATAAATTCACCGCAGCGTTTTTCCGATTCCGCTTCCTGGCCCATGCTGGCCCATACGTCAGTGTAAATCGCATCCGCATGTTGCACTGCTTTTTTGGGATCGGTTTCAAACGTGATCGATCCACCGATTTGGTGGATGAGTTCACGGCCGTGGCGAATAAAACGTGGGTCGGGTTCATAGCCGGAAGGGGTGCAAACCGTTAAATCGATCCCCACCAAACCGGCTATCAATATCAGTGAATTACACACATTGTTGCCGTCTCCGATATAGGCAAGATTAAAACCGACCAGGTTTTTTCGTTCGCGAAACTGATCCCAAATGGTGAACATATCGGATATCACCTGGCAGGGATGGCCTTCATCCGAAAGAGCATTGACCACTGGAATGTGTGAAAATTTCGCCAATTCTAAAATCGTGCTTTGTGAAAATACTCGAGCGACGATGATATCCACCCAGCGCGATAAATTGCGGGCAATGTCTTTCACCGGTTCGCGTTTGCCCAGGTTGATATCCATATTGGTTAAATAGACAGAAATGCCTCCCAACTGCTGAATTCCAGTTTCGAAGGTTACTTTTGTCCGCAACGATTGTTTTTCATTAATCATAACCATAGTTTTTCCCGCCAAACTGGTGAGAAAGCGTTCGGGATGGTCTTTCATATCCGCAGTGAGATTGAAAATTTGATGAATTTCTTCATGCTTTAAATCAGTAACCGTACGCAAATCACGTTTTGCCATAGTTCAACCTGCCATTGTATAATTTCCCTATACCCCATTACGACGAAAGCAAATCGTCCAAAACATCCACCACCGGCATCAAGGTATCTTCTTCAATAATAAGCGGTGGCAAAAACCGCAGAACATCAGGTCCAGCCGAGCCGGCAATGTATCCCCGCGCGCGTAATTGTTGAATCAACGGCGCAGCCGGCTCATCCATTTGAACGCCGATCATCAAACCCATTCCGCGCACTTCGACTATCGAATTGTATTTGGATTGCAATTCTTCCAAGCGCTGTTTGAATTTTGCTCCCAACTCTTTACTTTTTTCAGCCAGTTGGTTTTCTAAAATCACTTTTATGGCGGCGCAGGCCGCCGCGCAGGCTAGAGGATTGCCGCCAAAGGTTGCCGCATGGGTTCCCGGCGCGAGCGATTTCGCCACATGCTCTTTGGCGAGCATGGCGCCAATGGGAACTCCTCCGCCCAAGCTTTTCGCCAAGCAAATCATATCGGGCTCGACACCGAATTCATCACTGGCAAACAAATGCCCGGCCCGGCCCAGGCCGCATTGCACTTCATCAAAAATCAGCAACGCGCCAGTGCTGTCGCACAATTCGCGCAAGCTTTTTAAATACTCAGTACGGCAAATGTGTATCCCACCTTCGCCTTGGATCGGTTCAACCACCACCGCACAAACCGATTCATCGAATCGGCTGCGCATGGCTTCGATATCATTAATGGGAGCATGCTTCACACCCGGAACCAGCGGTTGAAAGCCTTCATGGTATTTGGGTTGCCCAGTTAAGCTAATAGCCCCCATCGTTCGGCCATGAAACGAATTATCCAAAGCAATCAAGGTATGGCGTTCAGGCCCGTAGTGGTCATACGCATAACGCCGGGCTAGCTTCAGCGCCGCTTCGTTGGCTTCGGTTCCACTGTTGCAAAAGAAGGCTTTGTCCATCGGTCCGTTGTCGATTAACAAACCTGCCAATTCTATTTGAGGTTCGATTAAGTAGAGGTTGGAAACATGAATCAAGGTTTCCACTTGGGTTTTCACTGCTTCCACCACTTTGGGGTGGCAATGGCCCAAATTGGCCACTCCAATGCCAGAGAGCAAATCAATATACCGGTTGCCTTCCGGATCCCACACATACACGCCTTTCCCACGAACCAGAGTTAGATCGCGTTGACCGTAATTTCCAGTCAAATAATGTTGGGCTAAAGAAGGAATAGATTCGCTCGTGATCGACATTGTTCTCTCTTTTCTAACAAAAATTACGGATCGGGGAAGACTTGCGTTCCCACACCCGTATCAGTAAACAGTTCCAACAAAACAGAATGAGGCACCCGCCCATCAATGATATGGGACTTTTTTACCCCGCCTCCCAAACCGCGCAAACAGGCTTTTAGTTTGGGAATCATTCCCCCACCGGCCTGGCCCAAAGCGATTAGTTCTTTCGCCTGGCTTGCGCTGAGCGAAGAGCGAACCGAAGTTGCATCGTTGACATCTTCAAGCACGCCGGGCGTATCGGTTAACAAAATTAATCGCTCTGCCTTGATGGCCCGCGCAATTTCGCCGGCAACCGTATCAGCATTGATGTTGTACGCATGCCCGTCAGAGCCCATCCCCAAGGGGGATATTACCGGGACAAAACCGCCTTCTTCCAGTGTCATCAACACACTGGGGTCGACTGATTCGATGTCGCCTACATAGCCAATATCAATCTCTTTTTCCGGGTCGGCCTGGCTGCGGTGCAACAATTTGCGAACACGGATCATATTTGCGTCTTTGCCCGAAATGCCCACCGCCCGGCCTCCTTCCAAATTCATCCGGGCGACAATATCTTTGCTAACCAGCCCGGTCAGCACCATTTCGGCGATATCGACGGTTTCTTTATCGGTCACGCGCAGGCCGTCGATAAATTCCGCCTCTTTGCCTAAGCGTTTCATCAGCTGGGTGACTTGCGGGCCGCCTCCATGAACCACGATCGGCCGCATGCCTACATAATCGAGCAAAACGATATCGCGGCAAAATTCATGTTTCAATGTTTCGTCTGACATTGCCGCGCCGCCATATTTGATTACAATCGCTTTTCCATAAAACCGGCGAATGTAAGGGAGCGCTTCGATCAAATGTTGGGAGAAAAGGTCTCGGTTTGCCATTCGTTTATGCTATTCAATAACTTTGTTTAACGGATATTCAATAATGCCCACAGCACCGGCTTTTTTTAATTCAGGGATCATCTCACGCACAATGCGTTCATCCACAACGATTTCAAGCGCCCGCCATCCTTCTTGATGCAAATGGGAAACAGTAGGATTCGTAATGCCGGAAGGTAGAACTTCAAGCACCTTATCCAAATCTTCCACTCGTGTGTTCATTTTGATTCCGACTTTGTCTTCGGCATCGATCGAGCCCTGCAAGAGGAGCGAAATGCGTTCGAGTTTGTCGCGCTTCCACAAATCGTCCCACGCTTGATGATTGGCGATGAATTGGGTTTGAGATTCAAAAAGGGTTTCGATGATCTTCAATTTGTTGGCACGTAGTGATGAGCCGGTTTCGGTCACGTCAATAATCGCGTCCACCAAATCGGGCACTTTTACTTCGGTCGCCCCCCACGAGAATTCAATTGAAGCTTGCACTCCATGTTCTTCCAAGTAGCGGCGTGATGCGTTTACCAGTTCTGTGGCAATGCGTTTGCCATTTAAATCTTTAACACTTTGAATCTCGGAATTTTCAGGCACCGCCAAAACCCAGCGCACCGGCCTCGAAGTGGCTTTGGAATAACGCAATGTGGTTACCGTATGTACATCCGAATTGTTTTCTTGTATCCAATCATATCCGGTAATCCCCGCATCGAGTTTGCCGTGTTCGACATAGCGTGACATTTCTTGCGCGCGGAGCAGCACGATTGAGATTTCCGGGTCATTCACATCAGGATAATACGAGCGTTCTCGTACCGAAATGTTGTATCCCGCTTTGCGGAACAATTCAAATGTAGAATTCTGCAGGCTGCCTTTGGGAAGACCGAGTCTGAGGATCTTTTCGCTCATGATGCTTCTTCTGATTTCCCTTCTTTGATGATCACTTTGGTTCCGTAGGTAATGAGTTTGTAAAGTTCTTCCGCATCTTTGTTGTACATCCGTATGCACCCCGCGCTGGAACGTTTGCCGATGGTATCCGGTTCATTGGTGCCATGAATGCCCAAACTGCTGCCAATGCCCATCCAGCGCGTTCCCAATGCATTTTCTGGATCATCGGATGGAATCACTCCCCCCCCGGGTTTATACCAAACCGGGTCGACTTCTTTGTTGATGATCTTGTATTCTCCGGCCGGGGTTTTCCAACTTTGTTGTCCGATTCCCACCGGATACCATTTGAGAAAACGCCCGCTTTCGGTGTAGAGATTCAATCGGCAGGTTTCTTTGTTAACCACCACATACAAGGGTTCACTAGGCACTTTCAGGCGTTTGCCGGGGTGAATGTTATTTCTGATGTTGTTGGCCTCTTTGACGTACCAAGCCGTGGTTTTGAATTGTTTCGCAATAATGATAGGAGCGTCGCCCCGTTGAACGGTATACAATTCACTGAATTCATCTAATGTTGGTGACCAAAGAATCTCAGTATTCATTTTTGTCAATTCACCTTTGGCATACGCAATGACATCATTTTCTTCAGAATTTTCAATAATTTCATAAAACAATTCGCGCGCTTTTTCGGTTTCACCGGCGTTTTCGTAGCTTTTGGCCAAACCCAAACGCGCTTCATCACGCACTTTTTGCGAGCTGCTGCCGGAGATCAATTCTTGATAAATGCCGCGCGCCTGTTCGGGTTTTTCTTGCAGCCACACATTGGCCAAATGGAGTTTGGCTTGATTCAAATTTTCGCTCTCGGGAAATTGCTCAATGAATCTT
>CAZEZQ010000314.1:0-6578 GCA_964516245.1 uncultured bacterium
GTGAGCCCGGTCAGGGAGTGAACAAAGAAGACGGACGAATCACGTCCATTACCATGCTCTCCGGCAAAACTTATCATGGCAAAATGTTTATAGACGCCACCTATGAAGGTGATTTGATGGCAGCAGCCGAAGTGAGCTATCAAGTGGGGCGCGAAGCCAATGATGTCTATGATGAAAACTGGAACGGTGTGCAGGTGGGCGTTTTGCATCATTCCCATTGGTTTCCAGTAGGGAAAGTGGATCCCTACAAAATTCCTGGCGACCCTTCCAGCGGACTCTTGCCTCGAATCAGCGCTGAGCATCCCGGCAAAAAGGGCGAGGGAGACGGTAAGGTTCAGGCGTATTGCTACCGCATGTGCTTAACCAAAGTCGAAGAAAACCGTATCCCCTTTGCGAAACCGGAGGGATACGACCCCGCACAATATGAACTTTTGTTACGTGTGTTTGAGACTGGCTGGGATGATACATTCAACAAATTTGATCCCATCCCCAACAAGAAAACCGACACCAACAACCACGGCCCCTTTAGCACCGATAATATTGGCTACAACTACGATTATCCTGAAGGCTCTTACGAACGGCGGCGTGAGATTCTCAAAGAACACGAAACTTATCAAAAAGGTTGGTTGTATTTCATTGCCAACGATCCCAGAGTCCCAGACGAGATTCGAAACGAAATGGCCGAATGGGGCCTGGCCAAAGATGAATTTACCGATAACGGCGGTTGGCCGCATCAAATCTACGTGCGCGAAGCCCGAAGAATGATCGGTGAATATGTAATGACCGAGCATGATTGCCGGCGTACGGTTGAGACCCCCAAACCGGTCGGGCTCGGTTCATATACTATGGATTCTCATAACGTCCAACGGTATGTCACGCCTGATGGCTATGTTCAAAACGAAGGAGACATCGGCGTTCATCCCGGTGGTCCGTACGAAATTTCGTACGGTTCTTTGACTCCAAAAAAAGAAGAATGTGAAAACCTATTGGTGCCGGTTTGTGTTTCGGCCAGCCATATCGCCTTTGGTTCGATTCGGATGGAACCGGTGTTTATGATTATGGGCCAATCGGCGGCTACAGCGGCTGCGATGTCTCTCGATCAAAATGTGGCGGTGCAAGACTTGCCGTATGAATCATTGCAAAAACAACTTCGTGCTGACGGTCAAATTCTCGAAACCGATGTTCCCCCCAAATGGCCATCCATCCAAAAATCTGACCTCACTGGAATGGTACTCGATAGCGATGATGCCGAACTCGAAGGCCATTGGAGCACAAGTACATCAATCTCTCCTTTTATCGGAGACGGCTATTTGCATGACAATAATTCAAACAAAGGAGAAAAGTCAGTTCGGTTTTCAAAAGAGTTAAATACGGGCCGGTATGAAGTTCGAATGTCCTATTCACCCAATCCCAACCGAGCCACCAATATTCCCGTAACGGTTCAGACGGCGGAAGGTAATGTTAGCATAAAAATCAATCAGAAAAAGAAACCCGAACACAATGGTTTATTTACCACAATTGGCGAATATCCATTTGAATCGGGAAAACCTGCCGTAGTCGAAATTGGCACTGCCAATACAAACGGCCACGTAATTGTCGATGCCCTTCAATTCATTCTCGTGGATGAATAGAAAACTTTTGGATGAATAGAAAAGTTATGTGCATCACAACAACTGCAGTAAGCATTTGTAGAGTTCCGGCAAAAAGTACAATCAAGATTAAAACAGTTATCATTATTGTGGTGCAGGCATCTTGCCTGCATTGTATCTTACTGCAGGCTAGAAGCCCGCACCACAATTCAAGACTTTGTGCCGCTATGTCAGATGTACAGCTAACTTGAATTTATCGGAATTGAACACATATTGATTTAATTGATAACATTGCCTATCTCGAATCATCCTGCGTTTCACAATGCTCTACACCTCTTGGAATTCTATGAGTGTCGACTTATCCCACTTATATTATTATGAGTATAATTCTATCCAGATTGTATGATACTCTCATTTATGATTGTTGGCATTGAAGATACAGCGCAAGTTGCGACTCATCAATATTCACTTCTTCTTTTACTTCTTCTTACACCCACTTTCATTTCTCCCTTTACATGCGCATGTTCATATTAGTTATTTTCTAATCAGATATGATAAATATTGTTCGCAATTAAAGAAATAACGTTATTGGTCAAATTGTTTTCATTGCAGCTAGAAAACAAAAAAATTATAACTTTTGTTTTTTATTTTCATAGTTTATGTAAGCTTATTCAATCTGAATAATGCTGAATTTTGTAACAGGGTGATCACCATTTATAGAAAATAATGCAAAAAATTTTTTCTATTTTTTTACACTTATTATGAGACAAAAAAAGAAATGCTTGGTACAATAAAGAATTAATCTGGTAAATATGTTTATGATTTCGTATGGTATTGTTTTAAAGGATGTAAGGAATGGGATTCCCTATTGGCGCTTTTGGGAGAATGAATCATGTTGTTCGATAAGCCTTTAATCTTATTGGTTGATGATGATGCGAATTTTCGTTTGCTCGCCAGAAAAGCGCTTGAAATGGTTGATTTTGAAATTGTGGAAGCGGAACACGGTGAAGAAGCGGTGGAAAAGTTCGAACAATACTTACCGGGTCTAGTGATGTTGGATGTGTTGATGAATAAAATGACTGGGATTGAAGCCTGCAAGTTCATTCGCAATTCTTCACAAGGCAAAAATGTTCCAATTGTTATGGTGACCGGTGTGGATGATATTACTTCTATCAACAATGCGTACGAAGCCGGCGCCACCGATTTCATGACCAAACCGATCAATTGGTTGATATTAAGCAAACGGATTCAATTTATTTATCGGGCCAGCAAGATCATTCATTCAATCGTTGATGAAGAATTGGAAAAATACTTACAATTGTATTGCGATTCTGATCATTGCATTCCAGAAGAATTTCAAGGGGCTGGAGAAGACACGACTAATTGGGTTAAAAATATCAATACCATTCGTACAATAATCGGTGAAGATGTATTCGAAAAATATGTCGATAACATTTTGTTTGAAATGTCTTCCATCATGTATAAGATAAAACATGCTAACGAAATGTCACACATTAATGATGTCAAAGTCTATACCAATCATCTAAAATCCAAATGTTCCACTTTATATGCCTACAATATGATTTCATATTGTGAAATCCTCCATTCGGCTTGTGAACGTGAAATTGTTACAAATGTAAATTATGTTGTGGAAAAAATAGAATTTGAATTTTTTATTTTGAAAGATCTATTGTCAAAATTATTGCGCAAACAATTGGCAATTTGATACTTCCAGTAGTATCCATTTAGCCGAATAAAAAAATGTTCCAGCCCCAACGGGGGTGCCATATGATAGCCAGGGGCAATCGCCCCTGGAGAAAAGAAACACAAGACCTCTAGCCCTGTATATGGGTGAAATAAAAATGTTTTCAAATGGCTAAATGGTTACTTCCAGTATTGGTATCAAAAGCTCACACTCAATCGTTACTGCTATGACGTCGGGAGATGTGGCCAGGAATTTCTTGTATTACATAGAGTCGGCATTTTGAAGTTGTTCTTCCAGCATTTCTTTCACACAAGCAAATTCTTCTACCAAGCCGCTATAATAGTCTTGCAGGTCTTCGGTCTCATTCGCGCGGGCTTTTAACTCTAACGTGTTGCAAAGTTCAGACAAGCGAATGGCTCCTACATTTGCGCTTGCTGATTTGAAACTGTGAGAAATCTCTTGAATGGCGGTGACATCCCGGTCAGTGATAGACTGCTCCAATTGGCTAATCAATCGGCCGGCATCTTCTATGAATTGCAGAACCACTTGTTGCAGCAACTCCGAACCTTTTTGGGAAGGCAATGATAAAATGCTGTTGAGAATGGTTTGGTCAATGTGCTCTAAAGTGTCCAAATGATCGAAGATAAGATTCTTGTCCCAAACCAATGTTTGAGATTCGGCAAGAGGCGGCTTTGCTTCAATTTCATGTTGTTTGCCAACCCACTTATCCAATACGGCGGCCAGCTGTTCAAGCGAAAAGGGTTTTGGCAGATAATCATTCATCCCAACTTGAACGCATTTTTCGTTTTCTCCTTTTAAGGCATGAGCCGTTAACGCAATGATGGGGACAGAGACGCGATTGTTGGATTGTTCGTGAGCGTGAATGCGCATGGTCGCCTCGTATCCGTCCATCACAGGCATTTGGCAATCCATCAACACAATGTCAAATGATTGCTTGGTAACCCACTCCACCGCTTGAAGTCCGTTTTCAGCAATCACGCATTCATACCCCAGGTGCTCTAGCATGGCTTTGGTGACGGTTTGGTTCACTTTGAAATCTTCTACCAGCAATGCTATTCCTGTGGATTTCGTTTTCACCGGTTCAGGGGGCTCATGAGTTGCATCAAGTTCAGAGTGTTGAAATTTGCCTTCGTGTGGAAGCGAATGGAGAAAATCAATAAAAGATTCAGCATGGATGGGTTTGTCGAAAAACCGCCAATCACGTTTTTTGATTTCGCTTATGAATGCGGGTTTGGCAGCCGGGTCTGTCAGTACGATAATCCGTTTGGCAGCTATGGATTTGGATTGGCAAAGCGCATGAAATGCATTGAACTCCCGAACCGTAACACAATTGCCATTCAATATGAGGAAAAGGTCATCTGGGATTCTTTGGAGATTGCTTTGCAGGTTGTGAAGGCTTGAATAAGGCTCGAAATCCATACCGCAATGCAAGCAGATATCAGCCAAACGCATACAGCTGGATTCATTGCGGTCTACCACATAAACGCTGGTATTGGGTAAAAAAGGCAATTCTTTTAATTGAGTCGATTCGGCCTGAGGCAGTTGGAAAGGAATGCGAAACCAGAAACAAGAGCCTTCGCCATATTGGCTTTCAAAAGAAAGACTGCCGTTCATAAGATGGACAAGTTGTTTTGTGATGGTTAATCCCAATCCAGTACCGCCAAAGCGGCGCATAATGTTACTGTCTGCTTGATAGAATGATTCAAAAATGCTTTCCTTCATCTTCGGCTTGATGCCAATGCCACTATCTTTTACGGCAAACTCCAACTCAACTGTCTGTTTGATGCGGTGCAATTGAGTAATATTCAATACCACTTCACCTTGGTCTGTGTATTTGATGGCATTGCTCAACAGGTTGATTAGAATTTGCCGCAATCGAATGGGATCGCAAATGATATGGCTCGGTGAATTCCACGAAATGAAATACACCAGCTCCAATCCTTTGCGGTAGGCTTTTTGTGACATCTGATTGATGGTGTCGTATACCAATTGATTCAAGTCTGTTGGTACCTGAGATAACTCCATTTTGCCGGATTCGATCCGTGAGAAATCCAAAATGTTGTTGATGATATCCAGCAAGATTTCTCCTGAATGCTTGGCTGTATTGAGCAGCCGCAATTGAGACGCATTCAATCGGTCGGTGGCCAATAGTTCAATGCTTCCCAACATTCCATTTAAAGAAGTTCTGATTTCGTGGCTCATGTTGGCCAAAAAAATAGATTTGGCGCGGTTTGCATTCTCAGCCGCTTTTTTGGCTTTTTGCAATTCTTGAATTGTGTGTTGGTTCTGTTGATTGGCTTGGGTCTGTTCCAATGTTCGTGAACCAACGAGTTGTTCCAACTCTTCTTTTTGTTGTTTAATTTGTTCGTCCATCTTTTGAATGCGCTCTGCCAACTCATTGAAATTTTTCATCAACATACCAATTTCATCGTTACCAGAGTCTTGAACTCGTGCGCTGTAGTCTTGTTTTTCGGTAACTGTTTTCATCGAATTGGCAAGCAAGAGTAGGGGAGCCGTGATGAAGGTGTATAGATAGGAAGAAAGAAAATAGGCGGATAACATCGAAATCACGAATACGATGAGAAGACAACCGCCAAACCAAAACAATTGCTTATATAAGTTTGACAAATCGGATTGTACCTGTAGCAATCCCACGAGATCATCGTGCATGTATATGGGATACCAAATTTCTAAATGAGACCAAGTGAATTGGTATAGGGGTGATACATCTTGGGAAATCGTAGAAAAAAAACGCTTCGGAATATCAATGTTCTGAACAGAAGATGCGTTATGTCCCTCTCCCGGATAACTGGAAAACAATTGAAAATGATAGGGGGATTCTGTTGCTTCAACATCAGCGTTTGCTTGAGTTGTATTGAATAGGGCTGCTTGTTGGATATGAGATGTTGCTTGAAAATTTCTGAATGTATCCTGAATTTCTTCAGGTCTATCAGAGACAATGGCTAGCCTTGAATGGCTGGCGATCGACCGGCTTACAGTCAACATGTCTTGCACTATTGTTTGTCGTAACGCGAAGAACTCAAAAGTGAAAACCACTACCAAAGCCAATAGCAATATCAGCATACTGATGAAGAGACAGGTCAACATGACTTTGTGGCGAATAGGTAAATTTTTAATATAGTCTCTCACGATTATTTACCTCGATGCCGCACTGTCAACAATCTTTACCGCCAAAACAATTATCACCACAAAACTTTAGTACCGTTTCACTGTATCCTTTTTGTAAATATTTATTAGTTGGG
>CAZEZQ010000315.1:0-6573 GCA_964516245.1 uncultured bacterium
GGGGTTGTGGATTATGATCTTACTTCTATTAAACATTCTCAACCCCACCCTAACTCTCCCCAATCATGGGGAGGGAATTGCTGATACTTCCATAAAACTTATGTGTGAAGATGATTTTAATAAAGTTCCCATGAGTTGATGGAGGTCATGGGTTCAAACTCAATAGTCAATTGGGGGGGATCGCTGCTGTTTTCACTTGAATGGAAACGCCGCGCGTTTCGGGTTCCTTCTTCATCTCCAATCAAGATCCAACCGTGATTGCTGCTTGGATCGGCCAGCCAGGTTTCCACATCGGCCGCCATCCCGCCATTGCTAAACGTAACTGTATTCCCCGGCGCGCGCGTAACCGGCATGGCGATGCTTGCGGTTTCAACAAAATCTCCACCCGGCGTGTCCCAATCGGCTTGCTCAAATAAACGATCTGTCCAAGTGGTATCGCCTGCTTCAGCGGGCGAGCCGATTCCACCCGGGTCGGTTGCCACCACGCTGCCTTCACCCCATTCCGAGGTGATCCGGTGCAAACGATATTCGTCTTCATCTGTAGAGCTGCTTCCTGACCGGTCGAAGATTAATTCCAAAGCCACACTGATAATTTGGCTATTCTCTGGCAACGGCGACAGGTCGAAGCGAATCAAGCCTCGGCGCACACTGGATGCCGTGGCGCCGGAAAAAATGTATTCTCCACCGCCATTGGTGTTGTTGGGCCGGTCTTCGTAGATCGAAGTGTCATCGGTGCCGGAATAACCATCCACACCATTTTGCAAAATCAGAGTTTCGGCTTGGACAATGTGTGGCGCTAGTAGAAACATCAACAGAAAAACGAAATTGGGGTTCATAAAACAATCCTTTCCGCTAATAAAGTATTTTGAATGATAAATGACAAACCGGCAAAAAGTCCGATCCAGAAAACAGCCACACAATATATAGTAATGCAGGCATCCATAATGTACTATATGATGATGCAGGCGAGGACACCCACCAAGGCGCGTCTATGACCTGCGCTCCAAAGAAGACTGTTTGCCGAATTGTCATAAATGAATTCAATCCAATTCTAGCCAAAGATATTTGAATGTTTATGAATGTAGGGGCAGACCCCTGTGTCTGCCCCGAATGCTATGGTATCGAATTTGCCAACTCGTCTGCCAAGATACGATAGCCCTCTGCTGTCAGGTGGCATTCATCCATATAATACGCTGCATCATGGTTAACCACTTCACGAAAATACACCAAAGGCAAATCATATTCTATAGACAATTGCCGTAATACATTCAAATACGCATGATACGTACGAATGGGGTTCACTCCAGGAAAATAAAAAGCAAATGGATAGTCATACGCGATTTGATCGGCTTCTGCTTCACGGCCCAGGGTGATGAGGGTGAGCGCCTTGTAATATGTTGCCATCACCCGCGCATCTTCTGATTTTCCACGCCGCGCCCGGTCAAACCACTCTAGGGCATTTTCGTATTCCCCCTCATGCATAGCCTCCACACCGCTTTCTACGGCGTGATACTGCTCAGGATGCTCACCGAGAAAAATCAATACCACCTGAATGTTCTTCTCATGGCATCGCTCAATGATGCTTGCCAGGTTTTCACGAAAGGAATCAACGTTCACACGGGGGATCAGGCTGGTCACTGGTGGATGATGCTGGGTTTTTTCTTTGAATTGTTTCTTCATTAGCCATTGGTAGATTCGGCTGTTCATCCAGAAATCATGCCAGCTATACAAACGGTACAACTGCTTGAAATTTTCTTCTCCATCCCGCCATTCCGGCCGCAGCACATAGCGCCGGTCGTTGTAGCCAAACGCAAGCGTAACTGCATCCGGCTTAAGAAAAGCGCACATTTCTTCAAAAAAAACTTTCCCCTGGTAACTGCTATAACCGAATGTCCCGCCGTTGATGACTTCAAAATCCTCCAAAAGCCGGTCCAACTGGGTTGGATAGGCCTCTTCGTAATCGACCCTGTATCCAAAGGTGCTTGAACTGCCCAGGCATAAGATGCGGCTTTGGTTTTTGGGTCCGATCTCCGGCCCGCGCAACCCCAGCGAATTCACATTCCATTCGGTATCCCAATACACATCTGGCAAATGGGGATTGTTGATGTAAAGCCGGGTGGGGTGCCACTCAAGCCAATCGTATTGGGTATCGCGCAAAACCAAAAAGCGGACGGTAATTTCTAATGTCAATAAAATTAAAGCGGCGCTTGCGCCAATAGCAAGAATGCCGAAAAGAATTGTTTTGGCCTGGCTGCGTTTGGGTAGAGAAGAATTCATGTTTCCATCTTGTACACATGCAGAATTTTCTCAATGAGATTGGTGGTGGAGTGTTGGTCTTTGTCGATCAAGTGTATACGGCCCCCATGTTCTTCTACAACTGGGCGTTCGATTAAATCATACCCGTAGCTCGAATCCTTCACATGCACATCAGGTTTGACCTCTTCGACAAACCGCAGGCTCTCTGGCTCATCGAACACCAGTACCATATCCACATACCGAATGGCCGAGACCAATTCGGCCCGTTCTTCTTGAGGCACAAGAGGACGCAAAGGGCTTTTGTAGGTTTGCACCGACCGGTCGCTATTCAACCCCACCACCAAAAAATCTCCCTCGTTTTTGGCCTTGCGAAGCAAATCAATATGGCCGACATGAACGATGTCAAATGTCCCGTTGGTGGTGACAATGATTGATTTCGCATCCCGCTGTTGCCGCAAAATGGGTTGCCATTGGTTCTTGTCATTCAGATGAAAAATCATAGCAATATGACGGCTATTTTCTTTAAATGCGCTATCTTATTTATATTCTTTGAGGGCTTTAAAAGCTTCATCCAGCGAATCGTAAACTTTCACGTATTTATAGAACATCCCGGTTTGCAAAGTGCGGTGCACGCTAAGTGACATATTGCACATGCCTACTTTCCCTTGCACAAGGCCTATAGCTCGAATCGGCTTGGTCAATTCTTTTAAGACCGAACTTTTTACGTTAGAAACTTCTTTGAAATCGAGCACGATCTTCGATTTGCCTTGTTTTCGCTCATGCTCCAACTGGTCTCTTAACGTACGAATGGCATCCAATCCCAAATTCCCTTCAATATGAAATATAACAATTCCGTCTTTCTCAGTGATGATGCTGCTCATTCAAATTCTCCTGCAACGAATCAGAATCGGTTTTGCCTTCTCCCTTTGTGTGTTCGTTTTCATCGGATGGAACCTCTCTATGATTTTGACTTTCTTCGCCAGTCTCCAGTTGAATTTCATGGATGGTGGGTTTCAATTGTTCTTTACGTTTTTTCCTGTGATTGTCACCTGATAAAAAGGCTTTTGCTTCGTCAGCCGATTGAAATATATTGATATGGCGGCTCCACGACGTTTCACGAATCCAACGGACCTGCCCTTCATGAAATTGGGCTAACGCCACTGTGCCGCCCACCATGCGATAATTCCGTATGGCGTTTTCCAATGATTCCAATCTCCGTGTTCTGACCACGCCCGATGCATCACCCAGTAGTAATAACTTAGTGCTTTTTTGCTGTCGAAGACCGGAAATTTTCTGTCTTAGTTGTTCGATGGATTCATCGTCAAGGCTGCCTTCAAGTTGAATAATATCAATTTGTTTTTCCGTTCTATGCTTGAAAATAGACATGATTGTTATTTTATCACCTTATATCCATTCTGTATAAATTCTAATGAAATTTTGTGGGAAGCGGCTTGATTCTCTATCAATTATCCCTCTATTTGTTTAGAATGCAGGTGTGTGGTCATTACGAGATGTTTTATGCTACATTTTTCATGAAAAAAGGAGTGCTGTTAATGATGTTTTATTTGAACATGCACCGGGTTACCGGATTGGGAATTTTATTGGTGCTGGCTGTCGTGAACGGTTGTACAAATTTTCCATGGAAAAAATTGGATTTGGAAGGCCCCTATCTTCAAGATTCGTTGAAGGATGGCAGCACCGTGGCCGAGCAGGAACGGGGTGAATTCACCCCGAAAGGCTGGCGCGCCGGCAATGAAGGGCAACTGATTTATGACCTGCCGGGCATGGCCCAGGGAGTGGTGGAATTTGATGTAACGGGCCTGAACCGTTCTGCCCCCGATACCACCTTCTTGACTCTGATCGAGACGCCTCCGGCAGAATATATTAATCCTTACTACATTCACAATCCATACAAAGCCCAGGTGACTATCAAGAATTTTCAGCAGGCACCACGCACACCATTTACTTTTTTGTGGACCCTGAAGAATTTTCCGAGCGGCGTTAGCGAAGACGGCCGATATGTGCCCGAAGTGCCCGAAAACGGGTATCAAAAAACATTGGATGCGAGCTATTTTTCCGTATTTCTCGGCCAGACCTATCATATCAAAATTCGCTGGTATAACGGCGTTGCAGAATTGATGGTGAATGAAGAAATTCTGGCAGAACACAGATACCGGCCTTTGAACTTTACGCCAGACAAATTGCAACTCATTCTGGGCCGCGATCCCCAAGTGGAAGAATTCACCCTTCCCGATTTAACCTTTTCAAACGTAACCGTATCATTTGCAAAATATTAACATGTAAATATTTTGCAAATAAAAATCAAACGATTTGGGAACTCCACATTGTAGGGTGGAATTGTAGGGTGGAATTGTAGGGTGGAATTGTAGGGTGGGCTTTAGCCCACCAAAGAAACTTCAAGTCAGCAAATAGATTCTAACTTGTGAATTGTGAGAATTAGTCTCTCATATTTTCAAGTTAAATTAAATCAATAGGTAATGAATTTATGGAGAAGGCGAGGTTGCAAATGCGCCGTGGCGTGCTCCTGCCGAGCCGGTTTTTAGTTCAAGCGGCTCATTCGCCCCGGCGAATTCGCCCTCCCCAATGGAGATTGATTTTTGTAATTTCAAATATATTTGGGTAGGCTTAAACCCACCAAAATAGCTATATCGGACACCCCCATCACCGGCGTTTCCAGCGGACGCCGCCGCGGGTGTCCTCTAATAGAATCCCCTGCTCGGCCAGCCGGTCGCGTATCGAATCGGCTTTTGCGAAATCGCGGTGTTTGCGCGCCTCTTGCCTCTCTTCAATCAATTGCTCAATTTCTTCATCCAGCAAGACTTCTTCTTCTTTAATCATGCCGATCACAGAATCGATTTTATGAATCAAATCAAGCACTTCCTGCGCTTGATCAGATGAAATCGCGTGTTCATCCAGCAGACGGTTGGCGTCACGAATGGTATCGAAAAATACCGCGCAGGCCCGGGGGGTGTCTAAATCATCATCCATGTGTTGAATGAATTGCTTCAGGCAAGACTCACAAACTTCTTCCAATTCTTTGTTTTTCGGCGCTCCCACATTGGAATCGATCAATTCTTTTATCCGCTGATGGAAATCCATAATGCGGTTCCAACTATTGTGGGTCCCACGAAGGCCTTCTTGGGTAAAATTAAGTGGACTCCGGTAATGGCTCGAAACCACATAAAAGCGAATCGCCATAGGATTATGCCCTTCGTTCAGCAACTCTCGCAGAGTGTAAAAGTTGCCTTTCGATTTCGACATCTTTTCACCCTCCACCAGCAAATGGCGGCAATGCAGCCAATAGTTGACAAATTCTTCGCCGGTGCAAGCCTCACTTTGGGCGATTTCATTTTCATGATGGGGAAAAATGAGATCTTCACCCCCGCAATGGATGTCAAAGTGGTTGCCTAAATATTTTGTCGACATCACCGAGCATTCAATGTGCCATCCCGGCCGGCCGGGACCCAGCTCAGTATCCCAATAATGTTCCCCCTTTTTGTGGGCTTTCCACAATACGAAATCGCGGGGGTCGTCTTTTTCGTATTCATCCGCATCTACCCGGGCGCCAGCCATGGTTGATTCGGGCGTGACACCAGAGAGCTTTCCATACTTATCAAATGAACTGATGCGGTAATAAATCGATCCATCTTTTTCGTAGGTAAATCCTTTCTCGCGCAATGTGCGAATCATTTCAACAATGTCGTCAATATGGCCGGTGGCTTTGGGGTGATGAGTGGCGTGCTTGATCTTTAGTGTATCAATATCTTCAAAAAAGGCTTGTTCGTATTGTTGAGTATACTCAAAGATAGAGACCCCTTTTTCTTTTGAAGCTTTGATAATCTTGTCTTCGACATCGGTGAGATTCATAACGAATTCAACCTCAAAGCCCCGAAATTCCAAATAACGGCGCAATATATCGACAAACAAAAATGTGCGTAAATTTCCGATATGAGCGTAATCATAGATGGTAGGCCCGCAAGCATACATCTTGACCTTGCCGGGTTCCATCGGTTGAAAAATTTCTTTCCGATTGGTTTTCGTATTCAAAAATACAATCGATTGCTTGCCGTCAGTCATAGTATTCATCACCATTTTCTAAAAAGTCATACAATCTCACTTTGCCTTCCCCCTATGATTGCGTGAGATGGTTTTGAATCAAGGAGATGAAGTACTTGCTATCTGACAATTCGGCAAAAAGTAAAATCCAGCATTTTGTTGTAACACATCTTGGAGCGCAGGTCATAGACGCGCCTTGGTGGGCGTCCCGCCTGCTCTATATGTAGTTGCAGGCAAGGA
>CAZEZQ010000316.1:0-1135 GCA_964516245.1 uncultured bacterium
ACCAAGGCGCGTCTATGACCTGCGCTCCAAAAAAGACTTTTTGCCGGATCGTCTTTTAAAGGTTGTTTCAACTTTCGTGTTTCAAAACCAATTCATTAAATGGGCCTACCGTATGGTGATCGCTTAACACAATCCCTTCGATTCCATCCAATACAGGTGCTGAAGAGGTGTTTGATCCAAACACCAAGCATCCGAATTCTGCTTCTCCATACCACTGCAGGCGTTTTCGAAGCGTTTCGTTCATGTTGGATGGAATCGTGAATTCTATGGCGCTCGGTAAGCGTTCTGTCCGGTAAAATCGTTCTGCATGTACACGCAGGGTTTTATCTTTCAAGGAGAGCATAGGCTGCGGCAGGCCGTATGCGATTAAATCTGCATTAGAATAGCGCTCTTCCATCGGTATGATTCGAAGCCCTACAAGTTCTGTCGCCCATACTTGAAAATAATCGCCATGCTTCCAAGTGTGGGGATCAATATTCAACATAAATTGATACATTTCTTGTAATTCTCTATCGCTCCAGCGTTCCGATTCAACCGTGTCACTCAAACCGCTGAATAGTTGTTCGGCCACCCACATTTTCCGGCCTTTGATATTGCGTTTGGCTACTTCACCATAGGTTTCAATGCTATTTTTGTAATCTCCTAAACTCCGGTACCCTTGCGCCACTTTGAACATTAAGGCATACACTTTCGCATCCGCATTCCATTGATACCGTGTTGGATTGGGATGATAGGTTCGAAACTGGCGCAATGCTTTGTCGAATTGATTGGCGGCCAACTCTAAATTTTCCTGCTCCAGCGCTTTCAACCCATTGATAGCGCTTTGCATGATTGTATGTTTTTGCGATGCCTCTTGCCCATAGGAATAAAAGATCATTCCAATGCCCATCGCCAAAATAATCAAAACAAAAAAATTGATAATCGTACGTATTCTCAACTTTTGCCGCACATGTTGGTAATACGATTTGGAAATGGTTTGGGTTGGAGTGTCTCGCTTCCTTTGAAATTTAGGAGGGGATTCTTCTTTAGTCTGATGTTCTTGAGGCGGTTTTTGCTTTTGGAGCGCCTTCTTCTGTTCTAATTTTTTTTGTAGAAGTTTTTTTAGGCATAAGAATTTTCGGTTGAGTTTTTAATA
>CAZEZQ010000316.1:1145-6537 GCA_964516245.1 uncultured bacterium
TTCTTTAGTAGTTTCTTCTTCAATAGCGCTTTTCTTCGCGCGCGCTCTTCATCAGACAAATTCTCTGCCTTTTTTGAAATCTTCTTCTTTTGGGCAGTTGTTTTCTTGCTATTGTTAGATTCAGTAGAATTGCGCTTGTTGGAAGGCGGTCTATTGTCTTGGGCGTTCATTATACGGCTCGTTGAAAATTATTCAGGACTCGTTATCAAAAGTTCTTCTATCTTTTTTAGTACTTCTTTGGGTTTTACGGGTTTGGGCAAAAAGGATGAGCAACCCACCTCTTTGGCCATTTCTTCATCCTCCGGCCGTACATGGGCTGTTAAGGCGATGATTGGAATCTCTTGTGTCGCATCATGTTCACGAAGCGCGCGCGCTATATCCCAACCTGATTTGACCGGCAATGAAATATCCAAAAGAATCAAATCGGGAATTTCACTCTTGGCCAACCGTTCTCCCTCATCCCCATTGGCAGCCAGAATGGGGGTGTAACCCGAATATTCCAAAAAATCTTTTAACAATTCACGGCCATCGTCATGATCTTCTACAATTAATATTCTTTTAGACATGCTCTTTTCCTCTATTTCAAAAAGCCGCAGGACTTGATGATTGGGATTGCCGATTATGGTAGAGCTGATATAACTCATAAATCCTTTTGATTTGATTTACCAGTATACACCTAATTATTGTAGCGAAAAGAATGAAAAGACAAAATAAAATGTGCTAATAAAGCAATAAGATAGATTATTCTTCTATTATGGGTGAACAATGTCGGCGATTCTGCTCAAACAATTTGACTATAGGACACTATTTGTGCGATGACAGAAACGAGGGTTTCGACTATGGTTTGAAATATCCCATCGCTATGATGTTTCGTAATAGCTCAGTAAACTGAAGAAATTCCCTTCCCAAGGCTGAGAGGGGTCAGGGGTGGGTTGAAGGGATATGATAAGCGAATCTCTTACCCCCCCTAACCTCCACGCCACGGCGCGCAGGGCCCATTTCATTGGGGGAGGAATGAAAAGACTAGTCAAACCAGTTGCGATACACATAGGCTCTTTGATAGGTACAATTTTACCCGATACAAATTACTTATATGATTTCATCGTTTTCCACATCTTTCAAGAAAATCAGCCTGAATACCGTTATTTTATCCTTCTTCTTTCTTCTTTCCTCGTTGATTCAGCTTGGTTTTTTTATCTTATTGACTTATATCATTTCACAAGACCAAGTGGCCCTATACGAATTAGGACGCTCTTGTTTGGAAATCGGCGCTGGAATTGCAGGGCCGGGTTTTATTGCATTGATTATTCGGGAATCATCTAGTGATGTCCGTTGGTGGCAATCCAACTACAAAAAGTTAAAAATACTGATATTGCTATGTTCCATTTTGATTGCCGCAATGTTGATTTTATCCCTGTCGTTTTTTTTCACCTCATTCAACGAAGGTCTCGTTTTAATCATTTTTTGTGTTTCCATTGTTTTTCAAAATACCAGCAGTTTATATGATGCGCTATTGCAGTCGCGTGAACAATTTTTTTTATCCTCTTTCATAAACATTCTATGTTCATTTGCTTTTGTGGGTTTAGGCATTTTCGTGGCGTATTGGATGCCATATGCAATTATGGGCATCGCCATCTTGTTGTGGTTGAGATGGATAATCCAGACGGTGGTTTTGTTTATTTGTTCGAAATCGTTTGTATTGGCGACCTCTCAGAATATCGATCGATTTTCTCAATCTTTGAAGAAATTGATGTATGCTATTTTCCCATTGATTATCGGTACGATTTCGTTTGTTTTGTACAATCGGATTGATGTTTTGATGCTGGAATGGATGGGGTATGGAGAAACGATCGCTTTTTATGGCGCCGCCTTTCGCCCGATTGGATTTCTTATTACGCTCTTTTCAACCTTTTATCAGGCATTGGCGCCCACATTGGCAAAATTGCTTAAAACAAATGTAGAAAAGTCGTTTTGGTTTATATCAAAATGTGGAATTCTATATGGAGGGTTCGGCATTGCCCTTGCTTTCTTATTGTATTATTTTCGCAGTTTTATTATTTCTGCCATTTATCCTGAAACCTTCGCCATTTCGCTATATGCATTTGAAGCTTTGCTATGGAGTTTGCCCATAGCCCTTTTGGGCAATGCGTTTGGTAATTTCTTGATCTACCAGGGGAGAAATGGGACAGTTTTTTATGCACTGATAAGTATTCTAGGCTTGATTATCAATGTTTTTGGAAATCTAATTGCAATCCCTCTTTATAATTTTGTTGGAGCAGCTTGGATCACACTAATGACCGATCTAATCACAACAATTCTAATGGTGTTAGCGGCATACAAAGTAATGATAATGGCAAAGGCCAACGGTGCTTCCCCTTCCAAAAATCTTTGAAATTTTATGATTGTAGGGGCAGACCCCAGTGTCTGCCCCCAGTGTCTGCCCCCAGTGTCTGCCCCCAGTGTCAGCCCTGAATGTTCATGATATTGCACGTAAATCAATTTTGAGGGTTAAATTCTCACAATTCACAAGTGAAAATTTAATGATTTCATGTAAGAAGGTCCGGCAAAAAGTCCGATCTAAAAAGCGACTACACATATATAGGAACATGGATATCCAATGCGCACTATATGTTGTTGCAGGCGAGGACGCCCACCAAGGCGCGTCTATGACCTGCGCTCCAAAAAAGACTTTTTGCCGAATCGTCATGAAAAGGCAAGAAAAAAAGAAATTTTCTGCAGTGAGTTGCAACAGTTCTTGATTCTGTGAATCATGGTGAATTATGGTCTTGTATTCAGTGGCCATTTCTTATAACTTATTGATGTAATATTCGAAATATTTCCCATAATCAAAAACCAGTTATAATAAACTGTTCATATGGTGAACTCAAAGTCAGAATGATGATTTCTTGGGGGTCTATCCAATGCCTATATATGAATATGCCTGTTCAGAATGTCGAACGGTCTTCCAATTTTGGAGCCAGCAAATAGCCACGACAAAGGTACCAGCCTGTCCCAAATGTGGAAATGAGGATATGCAGAAAATGCTCTCATCATTCGCCATCGGCAAAGCGCAAAGCCAAGCAAAGGCAAATGCTGATTCTGATGCCGGTGCCGATGCCGGTGCAGAACCCGATCCATTTGCCAATATGACTCCAGATCAACAAGCCAAAGTCGAAAAAGAAATGATGAAACTCATGAGTCAAGCAGATTCACTCGACGAAAACGATCCCCGCCAAATGGGCAGTTTTATGCGAAAACTCACCGAATCGACCGGTGTGGATATGGGACCTGAAGTGAACGAAGCCATCCGGCGCTTGGAAAAGGGTGAAGACCTGGAAAAGATAGAAGAAGAAATGGGCGATATATTCAGTGAAATGGGCGAAAATTTACCCGGCGGTGGAGCGCCTGATTCATGGTCTTATGACGACTCTCTATATGATTTGTAAAACCATCGAAAATGTACGCCGTCAATAAACTCAAACTATCCCTTCCGAGGGGCAATACTCTGCGATCATGCATTCCCCGCAGAGGGGTTTTCGGGATTGGCAGACTTTGCGCCCATGCCAGATCAAGCGGTGGGAGAAATCGGTTTGTTCTTTTTCGGGGATGATTTGGATGAGGTCTTTTTCGATTTTGTCGGGATTCTTTTGCTCCGTAAAACCCAGCCGGTTGGAAACCCGCTTCACATGGGTGTCAACCATAATAGCGGGATGGCCGAAAGCGGTTCCAAGCACTACATTGGCGGTTTTTCGTCCGATGCCCGGTAATGAAGTTAATGCATCCATATCTTCGGGAATTTTGCCGTGGTGCTTGTCTGCCACCGCGTGGCTGACCGCCAGAATGCTTTTGGTTTTCTGCCGGTAAAATCCGGTGGAGCGAATTATGGTTTCAATTTCATCCGAGCCGGTGTTGGCAAAGGCTTTGGCATCTGGAAATTTTTCAAAGAGTTTTGGTGTTACTTGATTCACACGTTCATCGGTGCATTGGGCAGAGAGAATGGTTGCAGCCAGCAATTGGAATGGTGTTTCAAACGATAACGCGCACACCGGTTGGTAATGCTTTTTCAACACCTCAACCACTTTTTTGGCGCGCTCTTTTGCCGGGGCGTTTTTCCAGTCTTTCTTGGGCATGGTTATTCACCCATCATCTGTACAACCACCTGGCGCTGCCGCGCGCGATTGTCAAAATCCACGTAAATTACTTGCTGCCAAGTCCCTAAAATCAACGATTTGTTTTCAAACGGCACAGTAAACGAAGCGCCCATCAGTGTGGCCCGGCAGTGGGAGTGTCCGTTGCCGTCATGCCAGGTTTCATTGTGGTGGTAGGTTTGATTCGATGGGGCGATTCGTTCAAACATTTCTGGGATATCCTGAATCAGCCCGGGTTCAAATTCCACCGTACTGATTCCGGCAGTAGCCCCGGGGGCGAAGACGGTCATTTGCCCTTCTTCGAATTCGCTCTTATCGAGAATGGTTTTTAATTGCGGTGTGATGTCCACCATATGAGTGTTGCCGTTGGTGGAGATAGAAAATCTTTCTGTCTTGATCTTCATTCAGTCCCTCCCAAAGATTTGTCAGATGCATTCAACCGGTCACAAAAAATTCTTTATATGAATTTGTGGCTTCGTGCCAATCCACATCCACAGATCGAACATCGGCAGAAACCGGTCCTTGGCGCAATTTGGTGATAAATGATTTCAGCATAGATTCATCGCCTTCGGCAATGACTTCCACACGGCCATCGGGCAAGTTCTTTATTTCTCCCACAAGACCGATCGAAGCGGCGATTTTTTGGGCATAAAAGCGATACCCCACACCTTGCACGCGGCCATCAAGCATGACGTGAATTTGTTTTTTATTATCATTCATATTGATTTTCTCCAGAAACGAGTATAGAGAGAATATAACCCCATACCGGCTAGTGCGCATACCCAAGGCATGATGGGGTGGCTAAATCGAATACAGGCATACGACGCGGTATAAATGGCAGCATAATAACCAATAACGGGAATCAAGATGAAAATTTTTTTAGCTTGCTTCCACCCTTGCCAGAAACCGTAGAGGGCAAATCCAAGAAAAAAAGCCTGAATCGGTATCGTTAACCAGATCATACGCTTGGAAGCGGGGATAAACCAAAAACGAAAAAATTTCTTCACCCAGAGTATCGCCAAGCCACCGGGGTTTGAAACGATTTCTTGTATCCCTTTTTTATAAAAATAGCGGTTTAAATCGTTTTGTGTACCGCCTTGTTCTTCAATTTTATTAGCAATTTCGAATGTTTTCTGCTCCCAAACCTCCCGGTTTTCACCTTCCCAATCGCCATCGGTTTCGACATGGTTGCCCAACCAAAACTCTTTGCCGCCCAAAGTCGTGAAGAGATAATACTCACCTGT
>CAZEZQ010000317.1:0-6532 GCA_964516245.1 uncultured bacterium
AAGACCAATCTTGATACACTTTGCTGAGATCACGCGTCCATTCGAGTTGTTTATCTTCGTAAGGCTGCAATTCTTTGCGTATTACAACTTCTTCAATTTTTTGCGCCAGGGCGGCGAATGCATCCCAATCGGTTTTTGATTCAAACAAGGGGTCCAACACTTTGGAAAAGGGATGCATAAACGAATGGCAATCGGTAGAGTTCAAATCGGTCTTTTCATAGTAGGTCGAGGCGGGAAGCACCACATCGCTGTAAAGCGCCGTGGTATCCATGCGGAAATTGATGTTGACGATGAGATCCAAGTCTTTCCATAACGAACGAAGAATGGCTTCGTTGCCTTTGGCCTGATTGAGGTAATTGGCCCGCCAGACGATCAAAGAACGGGGTTTGCGGGGGAGATCGTGCATCTGTTCAGGAATTAATGAATTCCAATCATTCTGGGGCCAAAGGGGCATCCAGCCGTTGCGGACAGAATCCAGAATGTAGTCTTCGATGCGGCGGCCTTGGATGGGATGGGGATCGTATTGCTTGGAGTGGCAATAGGTCCAAAGGGTGGTGTTTTGGAAGCGTTGTTTATTGCCGCCCTCAGGGAAAGCCAGCATCATAAAGCCGTGCTCGGGCCAGACGCGTTCCTGGCCCACGTAGTGGTTGAAGCCGCCGCCGTTTTTGCCTACGTTGCCGGTGAGGGCGACGATGAGAATCATAGCCCGGTTGAGCAAATCGTTGTGGTACCAGTGATTAACGCCCGCTCCGTGGATGATCATGGCGGGTTTGCGGGTGGCGAATTCGTCCACAAAATGCTTGACATCATTCGGTTCAATGCCACAGCGGGCTGATGCGCCTTCCGGTGTATAAAGGGGTGAGTCCAAAGTTTTTTTTAGTTGATCCATCACCGTTGTGACGCTGCATTCAGAACCATCGGCCAGCTGAACTTGCCATCGGCCTTGCAAGGCAGGATCGACATTGCCCAACTGTAGTGTTTTTTCTTCACTGCCCATGCAGCCGGGCAAGGGTTTTACCTGATCGGAGTTTGATTCCCAGACCATAAACACAGATTCGGCGTTTTCCACTTCCATGCCCAAGTCACTGGCGCGAAGAAATTTGCCATTGTCTTCACGCACCAAAAGCGGCATATCGGTTTGTTCTTTAATATAGGGAGCGTCAAACAGATTGTTGTCTAGGATGTAACGGCATACCGCCAAAGCGAGCACAGTATCAGTGCCGGGATTGATGCGAATATACTGATCGCAATGGATCGCGCTGCTGTTGTAATCGGGAGAGATGCACACCACTTTGGCGCCGTTGTAACGCGCTTCCCAAGTGAAGTGGGCATCGGGGATGCGGGTTTGATTTACGTTGCTGCCCCACAGCACGATATATTTGGAATTGAACCAATCGGCGCATTCACACGATTCAGTTTGCACCCCCCAGGTGATGGGTTCTCCGGGCGGCAAATCGCAATACCAGTCATAGAACGAACAAAATACTCCACCAAGATAGTGGGCCAAGCGTGAGCCCGAACAAAATGAAACAGGCGACATCGCTGGAATAACCGAAAAGAAAGTATTGGTGTCTGGGCCGTAGTTATAGATATTATCCACCAACTTTTCAGCCACATATTCCAATGCTTCATCCCAACTGACACGCCGCCATTTCCCTTCGCCACGCTCGCCAGTGCGGATAAGTGGGTATTTTAAGCGTTGAGCGCCATAGACATACTCCACAAAACAAGCCCCTTTTTGGCAGCCACGAGGATTGTAATCAGGAATATCTTCATTGATGCGCGGGTAATCACCCGCCTGTTCTTCGCGCAGCATGATGCCATCCTGTACGTACACTTTCCACGAACACGAACCGGTGCAATTGGCGGAATGGGTTGAACGAACGACGCGTTCCCATTGGTATTGATTGCGGTATAAACTTTCCCAGCCCCGGTAGGGATAGGTTTTCAGGGGATCGACATTGGCGATGTCAAATTCCTGTAAGGCGGGGTGGGCTCCAGTAGGGAAAAGTGTCGCCATGCTGGCGCCACCGACTAAGCGTAACGCCTCGCGGCGTGAAATTTTATTTGGATGAGTTTTTGAGTTGTTGGCTTTTGTCATGGTTGATCGTCCTCCCCTATTCTTTTGACTCGGACATGCTGATTTGTGATGACGTATTTTGCCGATCTCCTGAGTGGAGAATGAAAGTGGTTAAGTCCGCTGCATCTTCGGGTGTCAGCCCTGCTTGGTTCGAAGCGAAAAAGCCTGGCATGGCTGTGTTGCGGCGTCCGAGCAAAATTGTGGCAAACACAAAACCATCTGTGGCAGTAGATTGAAATGTCGGATTGAAGAGATCAGGAGCAAGGCCATTGATATGGCAAGCGGCGCAGTGTTTGTTAAACATCATGGATCCCCGCTGGACATCACCATTTACGCGGAAATCGGGATTTTTCGCTGTTTGAATCGTACGCCGTGGAATTCGTTCATGCGGTTGGATTTCCACATCTTTTAGATATCCAACAATTTTATCAATTTCATTTTCGGTTAAGCCGCCAGTATTTTTTGCCCAACCTGGCATTAAGGTCCCTGGATGGCCTTGGCGAATGTTGGCTTTCAGGTATTTATCGGAAGCGATTTGAACATACGATGCGCCCCGGATGGCGGGAAAAAATTGTTTGAAGAATTTGTCATAACGGCCATACTCACCAGAATCGTGGCATGTGGCGCAATATTTTTGATAGAGTTCTTCTCCAGTAAGGTTTTCCGGCTGGGTGTTGCGATACATCTCCAGCAACTTGCCAGGCGAGAGATAATCTTTGGGGATATCGCGGTCTTGCAGCGATAGCATGTAGACAGTTAATGCTTCCACTTCCTGTTCACTGAGTTGGGGCGGATTCATTTGGCTGCCTGCCACAATTTTCTGGGGATCTCTGAAATGTTCGATGAGCCATTGGGAAAGAGTATGCGGACCTTCAACATTCGCCATTGGCAAAAGATGTTTAATTTTTAATCCTTCATTGTCCAATGCCGGTCCGACATTTCCGCCCCGTCCATGAAGATTGTGGCAGGAATAGCATCCTTTGCTTTCAAACAATTGTTTGCCGTATGCGTATTTGGCCCCGCCTTGATCTTGCACTTCTTGAGCCGAATGGCATACGCCGCATGAAGATTGTGTGAGGTTGGGCTCCAAAAGCGGATAATCCCAATGATATTCTTTCTTTACGCCTTTCGCTTCTTCAAACACCAACGCGCGTCCCTGGCCTCGGTGGCATACGGTGCAGCCGAATTTGTTGGCGGGGTGATGTTCCAGGTAATCTCCGGGATGAGTGCGGTAGGGCTGCGGTTGATCTTTCATGCGTGGATCTTCTACACCCGGATGGCAAGTGACACATCGGTCCACTGCTTCCAGCGTGGGGACAAACGCCTGCTGAATTTGCACTTCAAAATTATCGGCAATCATCTTGCCGCGCTCGTCCGTGGCTTTTTCCTGCAAGATATCCGCATATTGCAGACGGATCATATACCATTGAGACAAGAAATTTTCTTTCAGGGCTGCTGCGACAAGTAGAACCAAAGTGATTGCACTCACAATTAAAATCGCCCATTTCACGTTTTTATCGAGTTTTTCAATGTTTGGTTTTGACATGGTTTTCCCCACTCACAAAGGCTGTATTTATGTGTTAGCAATCATCCTGATCGAAATCTCTCATTAATGGCTGGGCCATTGCGCCTGGCTCCAATAAAATTCCCAGTTGGGGCCGCGCAGATATGTGCCGACATAAGTCAGGATGACAAATCCCACTAAAAAGCAGGTAAACAAGGCAATGGCGCCCATACGGGTGGATTGAGTTCGCTGAATCACAAGCAAAGACCATAAAGCATATATGGCAGTCAAAATGCTGCCGGGGTTAAAAATGATGATCAGCAATTGAGGCACATCCGGATACCAATGGCGCAGCCACCCGAAATTCACTGGAATGGCCACTGCCAATACAGCGAAAATCGCTCCCACAGCGAGAGACATTAAAGAAACCCATTTTCCCGTGGTGCCGCTAAACCACCTTCCGCATTGTTCTTTTTCGCGATCAAGAAATGGAATCAGCGCCAGGCCGAGCACCACAATGGTGGGGATGGCGATGCCGCCTACAAATGCTGAATACGACACCATTTCCTGCAGTCCCAGGAAATACCAAGGGGCCTTGGCGGGGTTTTCGGGCACCGAGGGGTTCGCGGGTTCTTTCAGAGGCGCGTCGATAAATCCAAACGCCACACAGAGCAGCATGGTGATCATAAACACCAACAATTCCGCCCGTAACAGGTAGGGCCAGCTGGAAACAGTGGAATCCGGATCCAAATCAGTATGAGCCGATTTGCCTTTCACTACGCACATCAGCCCATAGGTTTTTGTGGGATGGTCTTCTGCATATTGCGGCTCTTCTTTCACTTCGCCAATTGCTTTCCCTGCTGGGGTGGGTGTCCCTTCCGGGCGGGTAAGCCCGCCATCTTTTCGGATCCTCCATATATGAACAAAAACAAAAATCGTGAGCACAATTGGCAGCACGATAACATGCAGCATATAAAACCGTGTGAGTGCTTCTTGTCCCACGGTCGAGGCTCCCAAGAGCAATTCCCGCTGCAAGTCACCCACATTGAACATCGAAGGCAATCCCAAGGCATGCACCAGCTCATTCGGCGAGGCGGCGATGTTGGCGCCGATGGTAACCGCCCAATAAGCCAATTGATCCCAAGGCAGCAAGTATCCCGTGAAAGAGAGAGCGAGAGTCAGCACAAACAAAACCATGCCGACTAACCAATTGAATTCACGGGGCGATTTGTAAGCGGACGTATAAAACACCCGGGCCATGTGCAGAATGACCGTGATCACCATAAAATGCGCCGCCCAGCGGTGAATATTGCGGATGAACCGGCCGGTGGGAACCACGTAATGAATGTCTTTAATGGTGTTGTAGGCCATATCGACCGAAGGATTGTAATACACCATCAAAAGAATGCCGGTGGCGGTCAAAATGATAAATTCCGAAATCAGCGCGATCCCTAATCCCCACGTGGTTTTCAACTTCATCGAATTGGGATGCACCTTGGTGGAATGCAGGTGCAAAAAGAAGTTGGAAAACATGGTTTGAGAGCGGGTGCGGTCTGACGTCGGCGCATCATGCCGAATGGTGGATTCCCGCAAAACTTTCGGCAGATTTTTCAGATTTTCCCAAAACAAACCGATTCCTGTTGAAGCCATTGGTCATACTCCTTCTTACGCCAGCCGGTAAAATTCTCCCGGCTGCACTTCTTGCGAGGTATCAACGATGACGGTCCCATCTGCCTTCTGAGAAACCTGCAGCCAGGGAAGCGGCCGGGGAGCTGGTCCTCCGATCACCTTTCCTTTGCTGTCAAATTTGGATCCGTGGCAGGGGCAGGTGAATCCATTGCCGAATTCGGAAACAATGCAGCCCAAATGGGTGCACACCAAAGACATGGCGGCGATTCCATTGGTGGTGGCGATCACCCGCACATTCGCTTCCGGCAAGATTTTCACTGTTCCTGGAGCGAGTTCTTCTTTACTTCCGGCACGGGTAATACTGGAAGCTTCGGGTGTGACTCGCGGTTTGGGCAAGCGCGCCATCCCAATTACTGAGCCCAGGATGGTGATGCCGGCTGTCCACAAGCCGGTAATGCTGAGCCAATCGCGGCGTTTCACGGGTTTGGGTTCTAAACGGCCTGGCATGATGGTTTCACCTCGTAATGAAAACGTTCCATGGTAATCGCACCGGCGGGGCAGCGTTCGGCGCATAAGCCACACCGGATGCAAATGGTTTCATCTTTCAATATGGCGGAATTTTCTTGGGGAGAGTCATCAAATTGTGAATTGATAATTTCCTGCAGTTCCGTCGAGCCGTTCAATCGCGAAACGGAGACGATGCGCAAGCATTGTTCAGGGCACACATCGACGCACCCTCCACATAAAATACAGCGTTCTCCATCAAAAATGGTGTTGACGCTGCAATCCAAGCAGCGCGACGCTTCGAAGCGAGCCTGTTCAGTGGTGAATGAACTTTCCACAATTTTGTTTTGAGATTGTATCCGTTCCCGGCTGGGAAGTTTGGCCGGTTCCACGCGTTCATGCTTTTCATACCCTTCTTCACGCGAGTAATCCGCAATCGGCAAATGAAACTCAACCTGGCGGGCTGTGATGGATTGGCCCGTAACCTGTTGGTAAATTTCCCGCGCCACCGCTTTGCCAGATGCCACGGCGTGAATCAAAAGTTTCGTGCCGTATGCCAAATCACCAGCCACATAAATATCAGGGCATGAAGTGCTGCCGGTTTCGGGATCGCAATCAATGGCGCCATTGGGTTTGGTCTTAACACCATTCTCTTCGGGATTGAGGAAAGAGAGATCAAATTGCTGGCCAATAGCGATCAAGACATTATCGCATTCAATCTCAGTCACTTCATTTTCATCATAAAGCGGATTGAAGCGGCGGTTTTCATCAAACACCCGCAGGCATTTTACGAATCGTACCCCACGAACATGGCC
>CAZEZQ010000318.1:0-5843 GCA_964516245.1 uncultured bacterium
TTCGTTGTGGCCACCGGGATAGTTGATGTATGGGCGGGTTGAATCGCTGACCAGTGATGGGTCGCGCAGCAGTATTTGGTTGGGAAGATTGCGCCGGCCGATCCACAATTCGTTGGGACTTTCGCTGTTCCACCCCCGGGCGCATTTCGAGCCGGAGATTTCGTAGCGGATGCAATTTTTTCGTCCGGCGGTTACTTGGGAAACATGCAAATTGCCTCTCGCCCCGTTGTTGAAGCGCAGCAATATCGATCCGGCATCTTCGGTGTTAATATCGATGGGTTCGGTTTGCAATTGGCTTTTCATCTTGCCGCTGAAGGTTTGCACGTCACCTTTGGGCCGGTGCCGTTTTTTGTGGACGGTTTGCAGGTCGGCCAATACTTGCACAATCTTCAGGCCGGTGATGGTTTGAACCAGGTCCATCCAATGGGTGCCGATATCGGCCACAGCGCGTAAGGGGCCGCCTTCTTCGGCCAACACCCGCCAGTTGTAATCGGTTTCGTACAGCATCCAGTCTTGCACGTAACTGCCTTGAACCAGATGAATGTTGCCCACATCCCCTTGCTTCACCCATTGGCGCGCTTCCAGATTGACCGGGTAAAAGCGAACGTTGTAACACACTCCCGCAGCCAGTTGTTTGGAAGCAGCCAACTTTGCCAGTTCTTCGGTTTCTTTTGTGTTCATGGCCAACGGTTTTTCACACAACACATGCTTGTTTGCGTTCAAAGCCTGTTTGGCCAATTCGTAATGCATCACATTGGGAACCGACAAGTGAATGCTTTGGATATCGGGGTCATCGAGGATGTCTTGGTAATTGGAATAGGCATGGGAGAGCCCAAACTGGGCTTGCACCGATTGAGTCTCTTCTTGGTCTTTGCAGAGAATCCCTTTGACAGGAACCCCCAATCTTCGCAGCGCTTCAAGATGAACCGGACCAATAAACCCCATCCCCACAATCGCAGCAGTCGTGTCATAGGCTGGCATAAGCCATCTCCATCATTTCGTTTTGCAATAAGGTATCAAAAATGCTGGAGATGTCTACTCATGGGAAAGGTACTTATGGTTTATTTTCAATCCATCAAACTTCAGCGCTCTTGCTGCTTGAACTTTTTTTGGTTGTGCTTTTCTTTTTTGTGGTTGATTTTTTCTTGGCTGTGGTTTTTTTGCTTGTGCTTTTCTTCCTGCTGGTTTTTTTGCGTGATGTTTTCTTTTTGCTCGCCGCTTCTTCCATCATTTTCACGGCTTCATCCATAGAAATTTCTTCTGGATCTGTCCCTTTGGGGATCGAGGCATTCACTTTGCCGTCGGTCACATAGGGGCCGTAGCGGCCTTTTATAATCTGCAGGTTTTCACCGCTTTTGGGGTGTTCGCCCAATTCTTTCAACACGGTTTTTTGGCCGGCTGTCTTGATCTTTTCGACCGCTTCTTCGAGTGAAATTTCGAACAGCTTGTCGACCGATTCAACGCTTTTGTATTTGCCTCCACAATGAACGTAGGGGCCGTATATCCCCAAACCGGCGGTGACTTTTTTTCCCGATTCCGGGTCTTGGCCCAAATCACGGGGCAACTGCAGCAAGCGTTTGACATACGCCATATCCACTTTGGTGATATCTGTGCCTTTGGGCAGGCTGATGCGCTTCGGCTTTTTCTCGCCGTCATTTTCTCCCACTTGAATGTAGGGGCCGTATGGGCCGATCAAGACATAAATGTTCTTGCCGGTTTCTTCATCTATACCGATGGGTTCATTGGCTTTGGCCCGGGTTTCCAAAATGTCCAACGCTTTTTCCAGGCTCAATTCATCGATGAGCACATCGATGGGGATGGCCGCCGAATTGCCTTCTCCCCCTTCGCCGCGCTGCACGTATACGGCATTGCGCCCTACACGAATGAATACATCATCATCCGTTTCCGGGTCTTTGCCCAAGGGAATTGAGGGGAAACTGATATTGGGCATTGCCTTATCGATATCATTCAATAGGCCATTGCCGTTGTTTTCACCGTGATAAAAATCTTTCAAGAACTCAACTGAATCCACCTTGCCTTCCGCGATTTCGTCGAGCTCGTCTTCCATTGTGGCGGTGAATTGATAATCCACATAATGCGGGAAATGCTGCCGCAGCAAGTTGACCACCGCCATTCCCACATAGGTGGGGATCAACGCATTGCTCTTTTTCGTTACGTAATCCCGCTGCTGGATGGTGGTAATGGTGGGGGCATAGGTAGAGGGGCGTCCGATGCCTTCTTCTTCCAACTTTTTCACCAACGAGGCTTCGGTGTATCGCGGGGGCGGAGTGGTGACATGCTTTTGCGGTATGGTTTCTTTGAGATTGACTTCTTTGGGTTGTTGGTTGTTGCCGATTTCCTGCCCCTCTTGCAAATCTGGCAAGAGAGTGTCTTTCTGTTCTTCGCCATACACCCGCAAGAAACCGGGAAAACGAACCACAGACCCAGTGGTCCGAAACAGATAAGGGGTGCCGTCTAAATCCACGGTGATGTCTACAGTGGTTTTATCCAATCGCGCATTCGCCATCTGCGAAGCCACGGTCCGGTTCCAAATTAATGTGTAAAGACGAAGTTCGTCTGTGTTCAAGAAGGGGGCTACCGATTTTGGATCGCGGTAAATTTCTGTGGGACGGATGGCTTCGTGAGCTTCCTGCGCCGATTTCGATTTGGTTTTGTAAAACCGCTCCCCTTCATAATATTCTTCACCATAATGCTTTTTGATGTAGACAGATGAATCATGCAATGCCTTCTGGCTAAGGGTTAACGAGTCGGTACGCATATAGGTGATCAAACCTTCGCGGTCGCCCCCACCCAGTTCGATCCCTTCGTACAAGCGTTGCGCAATCAACATGGTCCGGTTGGGGGGCATATTCAATTTGGAACTGGCGGCCTGCTGCAGGGTTGATGTGGTAAACGGGGGAGCCGGGCTGCGTTTGGTTTCTTTTTGCTCCACCCGGGTAACTTTCCAGGGAACGATGTTCGACAGTTTTTGGGCGATCTCTTCTGCATTGGGCTGGTTGAAAATTTCTACTTTGCTGTTCGGTTTTAGTTCGCCCGTAATATTGTCAAAATCTTTGCTGGCGGCCAGGCGTTTCTCACCAACATTGATCAGTGTGGCCGTAAATTCTTTGTCTTTCGAGGCAAAATTGGCGTCCACATCCCAATATTCCGTGCTTTTGAACCGCTGGCGTTCTTCTTCACGCTCGACAATCAAGCGCACCGCCACGCTTTGCACCCGGCCCGCGCTCAACTTGGTTCGCACCTTCTTCCAAAGTACAGGTGATAAGGTGTATCCATACAAACGGTCCAAAATGCGCCGGCTTTCTTGGGCGCGCACCAACTGCGAATCGATCGAGCGTGGATTTTCCAACGCCTCTTGAATGGCGGGTTTGGTAATCTCGTGAAAGGTAATGCGTTTGACCGGCACCTTGGGTTTGAGTTCTTCCAACAGATGCCAGCTGATCGCTTCGCCTTCGCGGTCTTCGTCTGTCGCCAGCAGAATTTCGTCGGCTTCTTTGAGTTGCTTTTTCAATTCGGTCAGGCGTTTCTTACTATTTTTGGGGACGATATAAATCGGTTGAAAATCATTGTCGGGGTCCACACCCAATCGGGACCATTCTTGATCGCGGTAATTTTTGGGGATCTCGGCGGCAGAGCTGGGGAGATCGCGAATATGTCCATAGCTGGATTCTACTTTGTAATCTTTGCCTAAAAATTTTTCAATTGTCTTCGCTTTCGCGGGAGATTCAACTATGACTAATTTCAATGCCATACTCCTTTACCGATTTTTTACCGAATTGTCGCAATGGTGCTCTATCATAAAAAAAAGCCTTACGGCTTACTGAATATGTGGTCAATTTTCATTCATCTGTCCACAGGTTTCATAATTATACTAGTTCACAAACAATATCAAGTGATCCGATTATTTCTTCTCTTCTACAAAATTCAATGCCCAAATTTCTTTTATTTCTTTCGAAGTGAGTGGACGAAATTTTCCACTTTCCAGAGAACCCAATTCGATCGGGCCGATTTTCACGCGTCTTAACCGCTCTACTTTTAACCCCAGTGCGTTGCACATACGCCGGATTTGCCGGTTTTTCCCTTCGCGAATTTGCATCAAAAAACGATTTGGTGAATCCAATTTTTCAATCTTGGCCGGCAAAGTCTTTTTTCCATCCAAAATGATTCCCTGGGCCAGTTTGGCTAAGTGATCGTGTGTAACGGGCTTATTGCACTCGATCTCATATTCCTTCCAAACCTGGTGGCTGGGATGCAGCAATATCTGGCTCCACTCACCGTTATTCGTTAATAGTAATAACCCTTCCGATTCGGCATCAAGGCGTCCAACCGGAAAAAGCCCCTTATTTTTGAATTTATTCGGCAATAGGTCAAGCACAATTTTTCTGCCTTGGGGATCGTTACTTGTTGTAATATATCCTCTCGGTTTGTGAATCGCCAAATAAATTGTTTCCGGCGCAGTTTCAAGCGGTTTGCCATCCACATGGACTGACTGCTTATCAACATCAACTTGCGTGCCAACATCCCGGCAAATGAGGCCGTCTACAGAAATCCGGCCCTCCAAAATCCATTCTTCCGCTTTACGACGGGAACATAGTCCATAGTGCGGCAATAATTTATTCAGCCTGATCGGGGTCTCCTTCTGCTTCAGGCTCGGCTTCGCTGGGTTCAGATTGGCTTTGTTGTTCTTCTGATGGTGTTTCTTCTGATGGTTCTTCATCTTGGTATTGCGCCGCCCCGCCTGAAAATGTTTTATCGATATCTTCGATGGGCGGCAGGTCATCTAATGAGATTAATCCGAAATATTCCAAAAAGTGTTTGGTGGTTCCATATAAATTGGGTTTGCCCGGCACTTCTTTCACTCCAGTGATCTTCACCAGCCGTTTGTCTAGCAATGATTTCAACACGCCATCCACCCCAACGCCCCGAATTGCCTCGATTTCGGCCCGGGTGATGGGTTGTTTGTACGCAATGATGGCGATGGTTTCAAGCGCCGGTCCGCTTAACGAAATTTTCTTCTTCCGTTCCAAATAGCGGTTTACGTATTGGCTGTAGATGGGGCGGGTACGCAGTTGGAACCCACCTGCGACTTCCATGATCTGCAAACCAGCGCCAATTTCTACATAGCGCTCTGCCAAGAAATCGATCGCTTCGCGAATTTCTTCTTCTTTTCGTTCGAGAACATCCATTAGCCGTTTGATGGGTATCGGATCGCCGGAGACAAACACCAACGCTTCAATAATCCCCGCCAATTTCTCCCGCTCAGATTCATTTGCGGTCTCATCTACAGTCTCATTTGCTGCATTAACTGTTTCGTTAACGGTTTCGTTCTGTTCGTTCATGATTCGGCTTCTTTAGAACTATCGGAATCTATTTCTTCATTGATCTCTTCATCAAAGTCTTCTGTATCATCCTCATAATCTGGAAGTTTCTCGCCTTTGATCAAGATAATTTCGCCATGATTGGTGTTTTGCGTGGCTTTGATTTCCCGTAAGCGAATCAGTTCCAACAAGGCCATAAAAACCACAATCATTTCTAACTTGCTTTCAAGACTACGTAAATAATCTGTCAACACAATGCGCTCATTGTGTTCTAAAAGGGCTTCGATTTCCAGCATCTTTTCATCGACAGAATAGGTATCGCCTTCAACGGTACGCGGTGGCTGAGAGCCCAGTTCGTCAATGATTTTTTGAAATGTGTGGTAGAGGTCGTATACGCTAACTTCTTCATATTCAACAACTTCTCGTGGTCCTTCGGGCGAAGGCCCTACCCGGGGGAACAAGCCCGCACTCTCTTCTTCACGCGCTCGCAAATCTTCTGCCAAC
>CAZEZQ010000318.1:5853-6520 GCA_964516245.1 uncultured bacterium
CGTATTCCTGCCGCCGCGCCTCTAGAATGGCGTCGTCGATTTCTTCCTCTTCTGCCTCTTGTTCTTCTTTGGGCAACAAAGCGCGGGCTTTGTAGCGTATTAGTGTCGCTGCCAATACTAAGTATTCACCGGCCAACTCTAAATCTTGTTCTTCCCATTCTTTGACAATGTTTATGTATTCATTCGTTATGTTGGAGATCGAGATGGTAAACACATCCATCTCATGCTTGCTGATTAAGTGCACCAATAAATCCAATGGTCCGCTAAACGAGGGCAACTCAATCGGCAAACGAAGCGCTTCACCTTCTGGATCATTCTCGGTATTGTCGTCTGGTGTTGCCGATGGCTCCTGAACCTCTTGTGATTCAGATTCTATTTGGTGCTCCTCGTCCGCAGATGGTTCCGCTTGGATATTCGTATTTTCTTGTTGATTATCGTCATTCATAAGCAAATTAAAATTCATACAAGTCGAATGTACTATTTTTGAGATTCGAGCACCCTTCATGGTAATGGCGGTGCGGGCGCCCTGACTGCTGCTTGTGGTGCAGGCATCCTGCCTGCTGCTAGGGGCGTCAGCTTCCTGGCTGCTATTTGTGGTGCTTTCATCCTGCCTGTTACTAGAGGTATCAGCACCCTGCCCGCTATTGTGGTATGGAGATCCTGTTTG
>CAZEZQ010000319.1:0-6517 GCA_964516245.1 uncultured bacterium
GCTCCCGCCGAGCCGGTTTGATTGAACGACTTCTGATTTCCGTAAATAGTATGCAGAACCAATGAGAAATTCAGTACTTACAAAAGATGTTTCATAAGAGCACTCCACCCGCCCCGGAGGATTACTTGCGCTCTTTCACAAAACACACAGCTAAATACATTGTGTATGCTGTCATCAGAAGGGCCACCTTAAAAATGCGCCATGGTGTGCTCACGCAGAGCAGGGCTGATCGAATGACCCAAGAGCACTATAAAAAGTCGCATTATCCTTTTTGAATATGGAAAACAAGCAATTCTCCCTTTTCCCCTGGGCATAAATAAGGGTGAGGGATATGCTAGTCATCAAAGCACACGATATTACTAAGGTGATTCTCAAAAAATCATGAAACGCTTCTATTGCTTTCTACTATTTGTACTATTGCTGCGGCATCTCACAATGGCTGCCGGCATCACATGTATTTGGCTCACGCATAAGACAAATGATCCCAGCAAGATTGTCGTCAATTGGATGTCAGAATCTCCCGGCGATTCAGTCGTAAGATTCGGTCTTTCTTCCGAGTATGATGAAATGGTGCGCATCGGCGGGAAATGGAGGTGAGAAATGCCTAAGATTACCACACAACACAAGGCGTTTACTTTGATAGAACTACTCATTGTCGTCGCGATTATTGGTATTCTAGCCGCGATTGCAGTACCAAATTTTTTGAACGCGATGCTGCGAGCAAAAGTGTCGCGAGCATCATCGGAATTGAAGAATTTGGCGCAAGCATATGTAATGTATCGAATGGATAACAATGATTACGCTCCGCATATTGATGGTCATCCTGCGCAACATAGGTACGTCACAACACCAATTGCTTATTTTTCTTCATCGGTCATTGATGTGTTTGCTGATCCCAACGGTCCACACGGCAGTGCATCAAGTTGGCCTTGGCAATGCTGCACTCAGGGACAATATCATGCTGAACCTGCCTTTTTTGCATATGATCCCAATTCAAACTCACCGGTTCGTGGAAATCGTCAATATCCGTATTTTCTGATTAGTTATGGTCCGGATGGTATATGGGACGGGGAAACATATGATCCTACCAATGGATTTAAGAGTGCGGGGAATATGCTTACTGGAGTGGAAGGACAATTTCAAGAAGGGTATCCGTTTACAGCAAGAGAGTAATTCAAAAGTCTTGTTTCAACTCGTCACACACATTCATGCGGATTATATCTGGCGCAATGGTATTTCGACTACACATTTAACGATACACGGTGAGACACCCATTTCTTGTGCTACTAGGTTTTCTGTTTGTTCATCTTGCGGGTGACAAGGGTAAAACGTTGTTTTTTACCCTTGAAAAAACACCCTGGAAAATACCACGAACTACGGTTTCACCAAAACAATCATAGAAGATATTACATTGTTATGAATAACGATGAATGTGATATCATCATGATTCAGTTGTGCGATAGAATGCCCGTAAAGCGATTGTATTGCACCTTTTTTGATGGCCTCCGGCTCTTACATTTTTGAGAAATTCTAAAATTTCTTGTATTCGGCGATAATGGCAAACAATATTTTAAAGTTCCATAATATTCCGTTATATTTTTCTCTTCTTTCACCACTTGTTTCAATCACACAGATAGTCGTTCCATGTCGATCAAACATTGAGTGGGGCTCCAAACAATTTTAAAGAAGAGCAAAACCGATCCAATTCTTCTTATGTAAACTGTACTGGAAGAAAATTAAAAAAAATCGTTCCATGAAATGATAAAATCTTTTGTTGTATATTTACGGCAAGGAATCAGAAAATAATGGATGAGTGTTTTGTTATTTTTTTGCTCGAATATCTTTGCGCAGTATGATGAATAGAGAGGGTATATATTCAATGTTTTGTCGAAAGGCAACAAGTTCATGAAACACCTTGTTTTGATCCTAGGATTTCTACTGATTGCGAGCAATATCGGTTTGGGCGATGAATCATTAAACAAAGGTGATAAACCCTTTCTTAATGAGAAAACGGTGAATCATCACATTTTAAATTCCACTGAAACCACAAACCATAATATCGCTAAGCAAACTTCTCAATCAAACAATAAAGATACATTCAGTTTCAACAATCAAAACAATGTACATAATTCACGAGATGACATACAAAACGATGCAAGCGGCACAATTGATACCAGAGAGATCGAACTACCTATAGCACAACGATCAAGTACAACATTGGGGTTATTAACCAGCTCCAATAATCCAGGTGTTTCTTCTAATTCTCAAAAGTTCAATAACGAATCAACCATCCCGTTTCAAGTGGATGTTTGGAATTTAGATAAACGGAACGATTCCACTGTGCTTAATGCCAACGGACTTTTCAACAATTCGTTTCACATGGAAGGGACTTACAGAATCACCAACCCTGCTTCCGCGACAGATCACCCACGGCTCTTTCATCAAAATAGGCATGTTGAATTGGGTTCAGTCGCTTTTGATAATGGATTTTCTCAAAATCTACTTTCTTCCATTATGACGATGCCAATCAAAGTTTTGGATATCGGTACATTGATGACAGAGAAATGATTGTTCCTCTCTCGTAAAAATCTTCCAAAGGGATTCTATTCCCTTTGGAGGATTATACCCCATTCGCATTGCAGCGCAGACGCATAATTTTTATATGAAATATGTTCTCAGGAATTGATCTGCAGATCGGGGGAACAGAAATCTTCGAACCTGGACATTTTCAGAAAGTGGGTGTATGTGATGGTGAAAATACTAGTCGTTGAAGAAGATCCTGTATTGCAGATGTTATATCGAGAGACATTGTTTCAAGAAGGCCATGAATGCATTGTAACCAAAAACGCTTATGATGCCTACAAAGCATACAGTCAGATGAATCCATCTGTTATCATCTATAATGTTTTTTGTCCTTGCACCGATTTTTTCCAAATCATTTCGAAGATCCGTCAAACCGATCTACATATACCCATTTTGCTGGTTTCTGAATATTTTCTTGAAGATATCAATTTCATTCGGCCTCATGTTGATCAAGTCATTATGAAAAGTGGCAATTTATCTGAATTAATAGATTTTGTGAATCAATATCAACTCAATCCTTCATCAGCCGCGTCATAATACATTGAATATTCTCTTATGTTTCATCGTATTATGCTAAACAAGCAAAATATACGAAATATAAAACCGATGAGGAATAATGGCAGAAACGTTACCAGATTTGTCTATCAAACGCTTCGGAGAGTGTAAAATTCGTTCTCCCATTCATCTTTCTTGTTATACGAATGATCTAGTTGCAGATTTCGTTGAGGATAATGAATGTATATTGTATCATCGTACATCATCATCTTTGAACAAGTTGATCCATCAGAATCAACCCCTCCCAATGTTTGAAGCCGCCGGGCCGAGGAAATATATTTATTTTGATCCTTCAAAGGTCACGGCTGCCATTGTAACATGTGGAGGGTTATGCCCTGGCATCAACAATGTCATTTGGGGAATTGTGAATTCGCTTTGGAATCAATATAACATTCGCCAGATCAAGGGAATCCGCTATGGATTCAGAGGATTGGTGAAACACGCGCACCTAGAACCCATACGCCTTACACCTGATGTAGTTAAAGGCAGCTATTCTTTAGGTGGCACCCTCCTCGGCTCATCTCGAGAATCACAACCAATAGAGGAAATTGTTGATTTTCTAATTGAACACAAGATCAATATGCTTTTTACAATTGGAGGGGACGGGACACAACAAGGGGCACTGAAAATATGTAAAGAAATTGAGAAGCGAGGCGAATCCATTTCTGTTGTGGGTTTACCAAAAACAATAGACAATGACATTGAATATATTTCACATACTTTTGGTTTTGATACTGCCTGTTCAATCGCCACGAACATTTTGCGAAGTGCACATGCTGAAGCGGTAGCATCCTATAACGGGATCACTGTCGTCAAATTGATGGGTAGGCAATCGGGATTTTTGGCAGCAACTGCTGCTGTTGCCAGTGGTGTCGCCAATTTTGTTTTGGTTCCAGAAGTGCCATTGGATTTGGAACCTCCTCATGGATTTTTGGCAGCTTTAGAAAGGCGGCTCTGTCAACGCAATCATGCAGTGGTTGTAGTAGCCGAAGGAGTGGGTCAAGAAATATTCAAGCAGGCCTCCTTACAGCCCGATGACTCTGGCAACATTCAACTCGACAATATCGGAGAATATCTTTGTCGTACTATTCAATTTTATTTTCAAGAAAAAAAAATAGATACGACGGTTCGTTATATTGATCCAAGTTACTATGTGCGCTCTGTGTCTGCCAATTCAAGTGATAGCATGTATTGTTTTCAACTGGCTCACAATGCGGTCCATGCAGCTATGACGGGACGAACCGCCATGATTATGGGCTATTGGAACCAAGCGTTTACTCACATTCCAATGGAAGCCGCTATTTCTAAAAAGAAAGTTCTTAATCCTGAAAGTGATTTGTGGCTTGCAGTACTTGAAACCACCGGTCAACCCAATCGGATGATCAATAATGGGCATTGTCCTTAGTAACTAAATGATATCAAATCATTTCATGTCCCGTGATTTGATCGTATGTTGTTGGATTGCGATTTTGAAAAATTACTCCATTTCGAGGTTAAGAGTTGAGTTATGAATAAAGAAAGAATGCGAGTTTTGGAAAATGCAACAGGGAAGAAGAACTGGTACTTGTGGGGGCCTTATCTGAGTGAAAGGCAGTGGGGTACGGTTCGTGAAGATTATTCACCCTACGGCACGGCATGGGAATATCTTTCTCACGATATAGCGAGAAGTCGAGCGTATCGCTGGGGGGAAGACGGGTTAGGAGGAATATCTGACGAGTATCAGCGAATTTGTTTATCTCTAGCGCTATGGAATGGTGTAGATCCCATCTTAAAAGAAAGGATGTTTGGTTTGACCAATTCAGAAGCCAATCATGGAGAAGATTGCAAAGAATTATATTATTACTTAGACGCTGTTCCTTCTCACTCCTATCTCAAAATGCTCTACAAATACCCACAGGAAAGATTTCCATCCGAAAAGCTTGTTCAGGAAAACCAAAAAAGAGGTCCCGATGAACCTGAATACGAAATCATTGACACCAATATTTTTGATCAAAGCCGCTATTTTGATGTGTTTGTAGAATACATCAAACTCGATCCGGCTGATATTATCATGAGAATCACAGCCATAAATCAGAGCCAGCAGGAAGCGGATTTATGGATGATTCCACAACTGGGGTTTCGAAACACCTGGTCTTGGTCTCATATTTCTCAAAAACCACAGATGAGTCTAGAAGAAGACGGAACTGTCCATGTAATCCATCCTGAATTCGGACCGTATTATTTCTATTATACCGAGCCGGCTCATATTTTATTTACAGAAAATGAAACCAATCCCAAGCGGGTTTGGGGAAATTCAATGGCTCAAGGATATTTCAAGGACGCTTTTCATGAGTATTTGATTCACAATCAAACTACTGCAGTCAATCCTTCCCCAACCGGTACGAAAGCCGGATTTGTTTACCCCCGAACCATTCCGGCCGGTGAGCAAACCCAGATTTACGTTCGTTTAACCAACAAGCAAGCGAAAAGTCCTTTTCAGGATATCGAACATCACTTTATTGCCAAAAAGAGTGAAGCGGATGAGTTTTATGCAGACTTACAGAAAAATTTAGACTGTCCAGATCTTAAGCACATTCAGCGACAAGCTCTAGCAGGCCTTATTTGGTCGAAGCAATTCTACTATTACGATGTTGAGCAATGGCTGGACGGCGATCCGGCACAACCTTTGCCTCCATCAGAACGAAAGAATGGCCGCAACTCAGATTGGACTCATCTTAACAATGCCGATATCATATCAATGCCTGACACATGGGAATATCCTTGGTATGCGGCATGGGATCTAGCCTTTCACACCATTCCGTTCGCCTTGATCGACTCTTATTTTACCAAACAACAACTCAAGTTAATGACCCGCGAATGGTATATGCATCCCAATGGACAAATTCCTGCCTATGAATGGAATTTTGGAGATGTCAATCCACCCGTTCACGCTTGGGCTACCTGGCGCGTCTTTAAGATTGACCAAAAAGAACGGGGAGACCAGGGTGATTTGGAGTTTTTGGAAAGTGTATTCCATAAGTTAATGCTGAATTTCACTTGGTGGGTGAACCGCAAAGATGTGGAAGGGCGCAATATTTTCCAAGGTGGATTTTTAGGATTGGATAATATTGGCGTGTTTGACCGCAGCGCATCATTGCCGACAGGGGGCTACATCAATCAATCCGACGGAACCAGTTGGATGGCGATGTATTGCCTGAATTTGATGAGAATTGCTCTGGAATTGGCTACCCATAATCCTGTTTATGAAGAGATCGCAACCAAATTTTTTGAACATTTTTTGCACATCGCCGATGCGATGCGCAATATTGCGGGTGAGGGCATCGGCCTTTGGGATGACGAAGATAAATTTTACTACGATGTTCTGAACGTTTCGGATGAA
>CAZEZQ010000320.1:0-6514 GCA_964516245.1 uncultured bacterium
CCCGCCTTGTACATTCAGGAATGTGACCTCTACGCGAGAGGATTCAGGATCAAATCCGGCAACGATTTTGGCATCGTATTCCAATCCGATTTGCAAGCCGCCGGTCTGGCCATAATTGGCATAACGGTAATTATCCGCCCCCCAAAATTTCCCTCCATTTTTGCGGTGCACTTCTTCTTGCGCCCGTATGCCGTTGCGGAGAGCGGTTTCGGCAATCGCCTGCAGGCCGGAATCGACTGTGGTTTGAATATCGACCCCTTGGCCGAGAACTTCTATAGGGCCCCCTTCTTTGGTTTTGATCTCACCATTATGAAACTGGCTGACCACCGCCCATGAGAAATAGGGATGGTCGGCTTGTTGTCTCATTCGCTTTTGATTGAGCTCAAAAGGCTGCGCCACGGCTTCTTGGTATTGTTCGTCGGTGATCAAGCCTTCTTCGAGCATCGAATTCAAAACCAAAACCGTCCGGTTTTGTGCGGCATCGGGGTTGCGGGCAGGATCATAATAATTGGGGGCTTTCAACATCCCAGCGAACAGGGCGCATTCTTTCAATGTCAAATCGTCCACACGTTTGCTGAAATAGGCTTCTGCCGCTTTCGCAACCCCTTTTACGTTACGGCCCCAGAACACTTGATTGAGATAGATTTCAAGAATTTCGTTTTTGGTGTAGCGTTTTTCTATTTGAAGAGCGAGGATGATTTCATTTATCTTTTGCCGGTACGAACGCAGAGGAATATCTTCAGGCATATCGTATTCTTCTGGCAAATGCCCGCCTTTGATCAAATCTTCGGCCAGTTGGATGGTGATGGTGCTGCCGCCTTGTTCGATTCTGCCTAATTTATAGTTGACAATCGCCGCTCTGAGAAATCCTTTAATGCTAATGCCGAAGTGATCATAAAAATCCCGGTCTTCAATCGCGATAATAGCATTGATCAGGTGCTGAGGGATATGCGAAAGCGAAACCAACTGCCTGTTTTGGCTGGGCTTAAAGAATTCTGCGATTTTGTTGCCGGAAGCGTTATACATACGCGAGGGGAGTTCGGGCTCGTAATTTTCCAGCATATCAATCTTGGGCAAATCATCGAGATACATGTTGATATACCCAACAGCGAGACCCACCATTGAACCCAAAAGCAATACCAACATGGAAGAAAAGATGAACAACCAACGGCTTTTCCTTGATTTTTTGGGTTTCATTTTTCTCTTGGGCCGCGAAGGCTGCGATTTGGCGGGGGGGCGTTCGCTAAATCGCCTATTATCAAGCGCTTTTGCTTTTGATTGGGGTGAATTGGATGCACCTTGCCCATTCTTTGGACGGTTTTTGGTTGTATTTTTACGCCCTGTATTTGGGTTGGATGAATTTTGTTGATTTAACGGTTTCGATTTTTCTCGCATATTTGAGATTATATTTACTTTATTTTCATGAATCAATTGAATCTTTGATTATTTTATTCTCATGAGTAAATTGTCTCTTATGGAACACTTTTGTAAGTGCTGAGATTTGAATTGGTTATGCATACTTTTCGTTGGTGGGCTGAAGCCCACCCTACCATTTGTGTTTCATCTTGATATAGCCCGCCGGGGCGGGTGGGGTGCTCTTAGAACAGTTTTAAGTATAGTGAAATCAGCATTCAGGGCAGGCACGGGGGCCTGCCCCTACATTGAAATTTTCAAATATTTGTGACTAGACGAGTTGCAGCAATACTTTTCTGGCGCCTTTCTTTTGTGCCACTTCCCAGGCGGTTTGGGCCTCATCGAGGGTGTAAATTGCTTCGATTAACCTCTCTAAAGGCAAAGGATGCCGCTGCATAAATGATAACGCGGGTGCGAATTGCCCGCAGCGTGAGCCGACAACGTTGATTTCGTCTATGACCAGCGGAGTTAAATCCAAGGCTTCGGCATGAGCCATGGTGCTTTTGAGAACAATGGTTCCACGGGGCCGAACCAAGTTCATTGCGGTGCGCAATCCACTGGAACTGCCGGTGGCATCGACAACGATATCCCAGCTTTTGTATTCGGATTCATGAAGGTTTTCTTCGAGAAGAGCGTCGGCCACATCGCTGACAATTTCCAGTTTTTTCTGATGCCGCCCTATCAAGCGAACAGTTCCTTCATGTTTATAAGCGAATGCCAGAGTAATTAGTAACCCTAATTTTCCATCTCCCAATACGCAGACGCGCTCGTATGGGGGAATGTGGATTTGCTCGAAGATTTCCAGGGCGGCGGCCAGTGGTTCGGTGAATACGGCAAAACGGTCTTCAAGATTTCTTGGGACGGGATAGAGGTTTTCTTGGGGCAGTGTGAGATATTCGGCCATGCAGCCGTCTCTCTGCAAGATGCCGAGAACGGTTCGGTTGGGGCAATGGCGCTGGAGCCCGCGCTTGCAATAGCCGCATTTGCCGCAACCAGCGTTGATTTCACCCACCACACGCTCACCTTCTTCGGTTTCACCAACAAATTCGTGGCCTAGAATTCCTTCAAAACCCATATACCCACGGGTGAGTTCCAAATCGGTGCGGCATATACCCGCCATACGAACATGGATCCGTTTTTCACCCTCTTTGGGTTGAGGAACCGGAGCTTCTTGTATGAGTTCCACACTGGGTGGAGAACAACGGAGAGCCTTCATCACGAATATCCTTAAAAAAATCTGATATTATTGCATTTATTGTTCCGTATCTAAACCACTCTATTCATAAATTCTAGTGGAAGCGGCGCGAAGATCAAATAAGTTCAATTAAATCAAGGCAATTCAAACTCCTTTGATCTTGAACCAAGAAATAGGACATGCAACAATATTGAATATAAACGTTATAATGAGTGTTTTGTAGCTTAGCAATTATCAAACATCTGCTATTATAGCGTTGTTACTTAAATTTCGAATGCTATTAATTTGGTATCTGATTATATGATTTCAAGCCAAAAAAGAGGCTCTGTGTGCGTGGTTTCGTTTGATGAAGATGAGCAGCTTCGGGATGCAGAACCGCTGCGGGATTTCATTCGTGAACTCATCGATGAAAACAATCATTATATTTTGATGGATATGGCAAACGTGACCTATATCAGCAGTTCGGTTTTGGGGGTGTTGATCACCACCTATCGTGAACTGCAAACCAAAAACGGCACGCTCAAACTGGTGAACTTGCAGCCCAGTGTCTCCAATTTGTTCAGCATCACCCGATTGGATCGCATTATCGAGATGTTTAATGATATAGAAACTGCGTTGAAATCATTTGAGTGAATGACTGCGGATCAAAATTCATACTCTACCTGCCAACCTAATATGCCAAACCTCCCTTCTTCGTATTTAAAAATTCAAAACTGGAAAAATCATAATTCTGAATTGATTACTACCATAAGTTCACCTTTACAGAAGGATGTTGAAGCCGAAAAACAATTAATCCTTATCCGTAATCATTTTTATGAAATGCTTGGCCAGAAAGACTGTTGCGCAGAAACATTGGCTTGGATGTACGAGGATTCATTGGGGAAAAAGAACACAAAGCGGAAAAATACAGGGGTGTATTACACACCGAAAACAGTTGTGGAACTGATTGTAAAAGAATCAGTAGGATATTTGTTGAAGCAAGCCGATGAATACAGTCACCCGATACGAATACTCGATCCAGCTTGTGGTTCTGGATTATTTTTGTTGAGGGCTTATCAGCTTCTTTTAGAACCCTATTTTATGCATGATACAGTAGAACAGAAGCATCAAAGACTTGAAGAAAAGTGGCGTTTGCTGCGCAGCCATATTTATGGGGTTGATATTGACCCCTATGCCATTGAAGTCACGAAACTTTTATTAATACTCGAATGTTTGAGGGGTTTGCCATTGGAAACTATCGTTGACTGGCTGCAGAAAAACAGCCTGAAATTCCTGATGAGGGAATTAGGCGCCAATATTCGATGCGGCAACGCCCTGACGGCTTTGGACGGGAGTGGCACAAGCGCAGTTGAGTTAGACAGTTCATTCTATCCCTTTGATTGGAAAAGATCATTTGCCGATGTTTTGAATCATGGGGGGTTTGATGCTGTGATTGGGAACCCTCCTTATATCGATTCGGAATGGATGAAGCGGCATCAACCTCGTTGGCGTGAGTATTGCCAGAGACATTATCACTGCGCGGCAGGAAATTGGGATTTGTACTGCGTGTTTTTGGAACAAGGGATGCGGTTGTGCAAGCCTGATGGAATACTCAGTATGATCGTGCCCAACAAACTGCGTTCGGCGCATTATGCCAAGCACACCCGCCAGTTTCTTGCTGAGAAGAATCGCTTGTTAAAGATGCACGATTTTTCCAATCTTCGTTTGTTTCATGCCTCAGTCTACCCGATTGTGATTGTGGCTCAAAAGAGCAAAGGAGATGAATTTTGTTCCCCATTGGCTTTTCTCTCCTGTAAACAATCACAGAGCGAAATACTCGAGCGCATCAGCAAGAACCGTCCGTGTTTATCTGATATCTCGACGATTCGGGGGGCGGCTACGGTAAGAGAAGCGTATGAAATTCAGCCATTCATTCAAGAATCACAACAGAGCGAAAATGAATTGCAATTGGTAAACAGTGGAACCATTGACCGCTATCTCGATTTATGGGGCACAAAGCCATGCCGGTATCTGGGTGACAACTATGAGAAACCGGTTGTGCCGCAATTGGATTGGAAACGCTTACCCCCCAAACGGCTGCAGCAGGCGCAAAACCCGAAGATCATTGTTGCGGGAATAACCAAACGTTTGGAATGCGCGCTGGATGCAAAGGGCACTATTTTGGCGGGCAAATCAACGAGCATTATTTTATCTGATTGGGATTTGCGGTTGCTTCTAGGAATCTTGAACAGCCGTTTGGTGAATTTTTATTTTCAGAATGTATACAACGGCAACCGGCTGCAAGGGGGGTATCTGCGGATAGGCCCACCCCAGTTGAAGACGACCCCGATGCCGATGGTGGAAAGTGTAAAAGAAGAGAAAACCTCTGGGACTATTATCCAAAAAGTGGATGAGCTCTCTAGATTGTATCGGAAACACCTGCAAACAAAATTGCAATATAAAGAAGAGCAAATTCAATTGCAGATTGATGTGTTAGAGAAACAGATTGATTCACATGTGTATGAATTGTATGGGGTGGGTGAGGAAGAGATTGAAGTGGTTGAAGCTGATGCGTGAATATTTGTAAAGGCCAAACATGTTTCATTCTCATGTTGCCCAATCTACACCGCTCAAACCGACACAAATAAAATACAAGAATTAAGCACGGATGACTTGTTGTTGTTTTTCGCCTTTTTTCGTGGGGGTGATTGTAATCGTAGCCGTACTATCCAGTTCATTATGAAAAGTGAACAAGATTCTCAAACGATGCCAAGCTAAAAGGAAGTACTTTTACATGGAGTTATCCGATAGAATAACAAGGTGAAATCTGCTATACTATAAATATGAAAGAAATACAGCAATCGAATCAAATTCAGAAAATCGATATCCGCCAGAAACTGCGGGAAGCAATACGCCTTCAGGAGATTGAAAGTAATCCTCTGAGCGCAGAAGAAATTGAAATGTTTGAAATGTTTGAACGCGAAGGCTGGCCGGATGTGAAATGCCGGGAATATATTCTGAAGCAGTTTCAGGATAAATATTGCAATCAATCTTCTAATAACGACACAGCAGAATGAGTGATTCTGGATATTGCTACCCACCTGATTACACCGTCCTAAAAAACAAATTGGGTATCCATGACGCTGCTCAACTTGAAGAAATAGAGCGGAGTTTGGTTGTGCAACGGCTTCGTGAAAAAATCCCTGAGGGTGATTTTGACTTGGAACATCTCAAAGCCATTCACCATCATTTGTTTCAAGATCTCTACGAATGGGCCGGAAAAATTCGCACTGTTGAAATATCCAAAGAAACCCAACAGTTTCAATTCCGAAAATTCATCGAAACCGGTATGGCAGATGTCCACCGGCGTATCGTTGAATGCAACTATCTTCAAGGATTTTCTGCACAAGAATTTGCCTGCAAAGCGGGTGAGATTCTTGGTGATATCAATTACGTTCATCCCTTTCGCGAAGGCAACGGGCGAACCCAGCTTCCATATCTCAAACAACTGGCGGAACAGGCGGGGCACCGAATGGATTTGACGCGTTTAGAGAAGAACCAGTGGTTACAAGCATCCCGTAAGGCGCATCAGGGAGAATATAAGCTTATGGCTCAATGCATTGAACGGGCGATACCATAACACGATTTGACACAAATGAGTAAGGCGAACAAACATGAGAGAAAAAAATATCAAGAGCGACTTGGAACGTATTGACGCCATGAGTGACAAAGAGACCTAAAGGACATAATAGTTTTACCAGAATTTCAAATTTCAGAAATCTCCCTCACTCTCCGGCCAGTTGTTCTGACAATTTCTTGAAGTGGTTTTTTAGGGCTTCGCGGTATTGCAAGGGGATGTCTTCGGGTTCGGGACGTTCCAAATTGGCTTTTAATTTTTCCAAAGGTGTCATAGGTGCGGTTTCGGGG
>CAZEZQ010000321.1:0-4759 GCA_964516245.1 uncultured bacterium
GCTCCCGCCGAGCCGGTTTCTCGTTCAAGTGGCTCATCAGGAGATTCGCCCTCCCGATTCAGGGTCCAATTGATCTTAAGTTAATTACATTGCCTATGACTATTTGTTTTTGCTCTCAAAGATTTCAAAAATCTTTGGCAATAAAAATAATTCTCTTGATAGATAGAATTGCCTCTACCAGTTAATAACGTTCTATAAGAAAAAAGTAACACGGAAAATCGATAGTGACTACAGAAAGGAAAACTTTTTTTTAGTTTTTGATTTGTTAACCAAACTAATTAGATTGAAGTAAATAAAATTTACATCAATACTAAACTATCTCAAAGAATTGTAAAACAAAAAACAATACAACACCCACCAAAGCAAATAGAATAAGAAATATTAAGAAATTAACAAAAAATTTCGAGTTATCCTCATCTTTCACCATGTGATCGGCAGGAAAAGCGCGTTCCCATTTGTCTTCTGTCAATTTGATTTTTCGCTCATACTGTTCTTGCTGAGTTTCGCTTGATTGGTCTTCTTGTTGTTCTTCTTCGGTTTGAGTTTGCTGGGTTTGTGATCGACGCTCTTTTGCCGCCGCCGCCCGTGTTAATTTCCGTTCAGGGGGTTTTTGCGCTTCAACATTTTTTATGGTATCCCAAATGATATTTAACTTGGGATTGTTTGGATCTAAAGATTGTGCGACTTGATAGTGAAATTTGGCGTACCCAAATTCTTCCATGGAACTATAACAATGGCCAATATAAAAATGGATATCCGCATTTTCTTTATCGTTTTCCAAAGCGAGCAAAAAGGCGTCCAATGCTTCTTCATAGTTGCCCTCACGGGCAAGTTGTTTTCCTTTTTCCAAATGATCCATAATCACGCCCCTATGTAGGTTACCCTTTCCACACTTCTTCATTCACCAAGTTGGGGGGTTTTTGGCCCTCAAAAAAGGCAATAAGATTTTCAGCCGCAATCAGCCCCATTCTGGTACGGGTATAAATGGTTGCGCTGGCGATATGTGGACAGAGCACAACATTCTTCATTTCAATGAGTTCCGGATGAACTTTGGGTTCTTCTTCGTATACATCGAGACCCGCGCCCCAAATCCATTTTTCTTTTAAGGCTTTTACCAATGCCGATTCATCCACTACCGGACCCCGCGCGGTGTTGATCAGAATGGCATTAGGCTGCATTTGTTTGAGTTCGCGTTCACCTATCGTATGAGTGGTTTCAGAATTTAAGGCCAAATGGATACTCACAATATCACTGTTTTGCAGCAATTCATGTAGATCAACATGTTTGGCGCCGCTCTCCCGTTCAAATTCCGGTTTGGGTGAGCGAGAGGTATATAAGATATTCATATTAAAGCCTTTGGCCCGTTTGGCTGTGGCTTGCCCGATGCGTCCCGCTCCAACAATCCCCAATGTTTTTCCAGTGATTTCTTGTCCGAGAAAGTGCATAGGACCCCAGCCTTTAAATTTCCCTTCCCGGAGATAGATATCTGATTCAACCACTCTTCGAGCCGTTGAAAAAATCAGAGCCCATGCCATATCGGCAGAGGTATCAGTTAATACTCCCGGCGTATTGGTCACCGCTATGCCCCGTTTGGTGGCCTCTTCGACATCAATATTATTGAATCCTACGGCATAATTAGCAATAATTTTTGCGTTATTGGCATGCTCCAATACTTCCGAGTCAATTTTGTCGGTCAAAATTGGAAGAATCCCATCCCGGTCTTTCACTTCTTTCAATAGTACATCCCAGGGAATTACTTGATCTTCTGGATAAACATCGTAGCGCAATCCTGCTTCTTTTAGCCTATCGAATACCGGTTGGGGGAGTTCTCGCGCAACAAATATGTTGGGAGCCATAATCTGCCTCCTCTTTTACCCTTTTGTTTTTTTTTACGATCAATTCGCTAAATTGTTGTATTGGCTGAATATGAAGTCAATTGGTAGAATCAAACCATATTTCCATGTATTTGAAGATTCAAAGTGTAGCATAGAAGAGGTGGATGTTCAGGGGTTGGATGGAGGGAAGCTTGATTAAGCAGTTCGTTTATCAATACGGTATATACTTTGGCGGACAGGTGAAGATTTTGAAATGGATTTGGCATATTCTTTCATTTCTGCGGCAAGTTCAGTAAGCATTAAATAATTAGTTATTCTTCGATACTCATTCGTAACCACTCCGATTGAAACCGTCATTAATGGAAAACGCATTTCTAAGCCTTGGCGGTTTGTAGAAATAATGAACTCATTTTCCATGTCTTCAATATCGTATTGAAAGGGGATAAGAGTATCGAAACTGGAAATCACATAATCACATATTTCATGAATAAGGTTGTAATTCACAATCATGATAAAATCATCTCCCCCCACATGACCGACAAAATCACCGGGATTGCCATAGAGCGAGACGCCTTCATTCAGTATTGTGGCCAAAATTCGAATCACGTTGTCACCACGGCGATGCCCGTAAGTATCATTAAACGCTTTGAAGTTATCCAAATCGGCATAACACATTGCCAGGGGGGTTTGTTCTTCGATACGTTTGGCTGTTTGTTCTTCGATATAGGTGGCGCCAGGAAGGCCGGTGAGCGGGTTCGATATTTGTAAACGAATATTACGCCGCATACTGGTATGAATTCGAGCCGCCAAAACTTGAGGGGGTAATGGCTTGGCGACAAAATCTTCAGCACCGGCTTCTAACACTTTAATCTCACGAGTGAGATTTCTCTCACCCACCACAATGACAATCGGCATCGTGTAAGTGAGGGGATTTTCTTTCATTTCTTGTGTGAGCGTTACTGCCTGTTCGCCGAGAGTGTCGATGTCGATAAGAAGCACATTGGGGATATTGGCCAAAACAATGTCGTAAAAATTTTTGCTATACGGACGCAAGTCTATTGCGTATCCCAATTCTTTTAAGTAGGTTAAATATTGATTTGTATGATCTTCTACACCAACGGCAATAAGAGACCGAGGCTCACGCAGCATTTGGTCTGATTTGCTGATCGACAAATCACCTTTATAACTTTGTACATTTTGTGCTGAAGATTCCATTTTTAAAAAAAGACAAGATGGAGATAAAGCAAGGTCCAACTCATCGCCTTATATAATCCTTCCTGAAAAGGAAAAATACTAGATGTAACTTATTTTTGCAAGGTGGCCTTCACAATTCTATGATTTAAGCTATCAGCTATATAAAGAATCCCTTCAGAATTCACCGCAATACCTTTGGGGCCACTTAAGCGGCCCTGGCCACTCCCTTGGCCTCCACCAAGATACACCCGGTCGTTATTTGGGCTAAAGCAATGGACAGCGTGTTTTGTTGAATCAGTGGCATACACAAATCCATTTGGATCAACAGCCACATAGGGTTCGATCCAAAGAAAATCGGCAGAATTATCGGGGCTCCACCCCAAAACAGACCAGCTCCGGACAAAATTGCCTTGGGGCGTAAAACTAACGATACGTTGATTGCCAACATCGCATACGTAGATATTTCCATTGGGGCCATCGGTTATGCCCACCGGTTCATCCAATGCCACTGGGGAGGTGGTCCCATTTGGCATATAACGCTTGATCTCCACTACCCCCGCAAAGGTTCCTTGAGGATCAAATTTCACAACTTCTTTGTTCCCCGTATCCGCAACAAACAAAGTTCCATTTGCCATTACAGTCAGTCCCCGGGGGTAAAAGAACCCTCTGGGACCTGGACGTGATAAAGGAGAGAGGGCTTGGGCGTCTTTGTCATAGCGGTTGATGCGCCCACCACCGTCGGCCCAAGTGTTGGTGGCGAAGATGGTCATATTGGGCCCGACATCGATTCCTCCATTGGGGGCATTTTGTTGAATGCTAAATTCGCCTGGTGCATTGCCGGGACCGCCAAATTTCCCTACAAAATTCAGATTCTTGTCAAACACTTGAATGCGGGCATTGCGGCTATCCAATACATAGACGAGAGATTCGTCTGGTGAAAGAGCCACTCCGCGAGGTTCGATAAACTGCCCATCCCCCTGGCCCATGCTGCCTACCATATTGATGACATTCAACGGACGCGCGGTTTGGTCGTAATCTTGAGCCACCTCCGGTTTGGAGATATTGTCAACAAGGGGCTGCCTGTAATAAAAATTGATCGGTGTTGAACCCATATTGAGTGACGGATCATCTGGATTCCAGATTTCACGATAAAGCGCATAGCGCGCCAGAGCGCCAAATGCTTCGCTGATTGGGCGGTTTTTCTTGGCGTAGTAATTAAAAGGCAATTCATATAGGGTGGATGGAATCATTTCGCCAGGGCTGCCGAACTGAGCCCGCCACCAAACCCGGTGATCCACCCGGGTTTGGGCATAGTTGCCTTTGCTCCACACTTTCATTTGATCGCGGAATTTGGTGTCGATTAAAACAAAGGGGACATTGGTTGGGGGTGGAGGATTGAAATTGTAACTGGGACCATATTCTGAGCCGCGAGTCATATAATCACGCAAATACCAGGCATAGGGCCAGACCGCTTCGCCCCAAATAAAAGCAATGGGTTTGGAAGGCCGTGGAGGCATATACTCATTACCGAGTTTGTATGCCGAATCTTTGATCTCTTCGGCTATTTCAACAGCCGTATGGCCAGTTTGGGTATAAACCATTAGTTCGCGTGGATCATCGGGGCGGTAAAAGTTCAATCCAATAGTGGCTTGGGTTTGATACAGAGCTAATAGTGCAATCAAGCAGGCGAATATTTCACGCGCAATGCGCGGTTTCATCGAGTTCCATAT
>CAZEZQ010000321.1:4769-6509 GCA_964516245.1 uncultured bacterium
ATCTCCAAGAAATACACCCGCCAGAAGAATCAATGGGAGAGATTGGTGAACGATCAACCAGGGGACTTTTTCGTTTAGCAGCGCGTAAACGAGCAATGAACCGATACTCCAATAGATGAGAAATATGCGAAACCCATCTGGTTGAAACAACCGTGTGAACGTGAACTCTTTTTCTAACGCTTCGGGCGATTCATCGTTTTGCAATACAGTATTTTCAAGTATGTGTTTTAAGAAGAGTATGACGCTAGCCGCAATAATGCCAATAAAGAATATCAATGTGCCTGTTGGGAACAGCGATAAATTTTCGTATAGAAATACGCGGGCATAGGCATAAACTCCTGTGGTAAACGCAACCAAAAAAGCCACAAAATTGATCAAGCCCAATCCGGAAATCAAATAAGCGAAAAAGGCGATGATCCCAAATAAAACTGCCGTGATTTCATAAATCAGCAATCGGGGCACGAAATAATCCGGCGGTCCCGCAATACGCGGTACATCCTGCTGTCCCATCCAATAAAGAAGGTAATCGACAACCCCGCCTTTCATCCCACCCGGATAGGAGCCAAGCGAAGTGAATAACAAGGAATAAATCAGAAACGCGACAAATAAACTGCATACCAGCCATACATTTCGACGGGCCAGTTTGCTGAAAAACGAACCTTCCTCTTCTTCGCTTACTTGTCTTCGAATCCACCAGATAGCGGCAAATACAGCAGCCACCGCGATCACAGCCATAGTTACCCAAAGAGGGACGATCCAGGCGTTTTCAGACAGATGGGAGTTCCAAGCGCTGCGAAATTGCCCAATGCTATGAGAGGTTCGAACCGACTCACTGAAATAGCGTGTCACGTAATACACGAGCGTGAACGCTGTGCACGAATAAATCGCATAGAGTGAGAGCAATTTTACGAACGGTGCGCGCTCGGCAAATATCCGGCGCAGAGAACTGGACCGGGCTTCGGGTGGATAGCTAAAAAAGTAATAAATTCCATAAAAGACGATGAAAGACCCAAGAAAAAAGCCCGTCATATATGAATTTTCTTTGGTGCAATACATGAGCACCAAAAAGAAAGTCATAGACACCAAATCAAGCCCCCGCTTGTGGCGCAAATATTCCAAACCATACACGATCACCCCCATAGTCATGGCCGCGATATAAACATCATTGCGGGCAAACCGGGAGAAATAGGTAAGAGTGGGTGAAAGAACCACAAATAAGATGCAGAAGAAAGTCGCCGCCTTCCCAATCCACGGTTTTAACCGCCAGATAAAATACAGCAGCAAAATTCCGAACAGCGCAAACGGCAAACGTGCAGTAAAATCGCTATCCCCAAACATCATGAAATTCAATGCGCCGAAGTGATACAAAAACGGCCCGTGATATGTAGGGTCATATTGATATTTAAAATGGCTGCCATGCGATAAATTTTTGAAGTAATAATAGGAGTGCGCAGCGTGGATCGATTCATCATGATGCAACGCCATGTAATCCAGATTGTAGAGACGAAGAAAAATCCCAAAAGCAAATATGGCCAAAATGGCCAAACCGTATTGGGTCAAACGAATCGCATCTTGCTCTTGATTCTGCATAGTCCTTCCTTTTTCTGAATGATATACAATCGAGAATTGTTGTTAGATTAAAGCCTTTTGTCTAGCCCATTTCATCAATATAAAGTATTTGTAACAGGTTAGCCATCTGAAGTGATGCCCCTCCCAAGATTGGTTGGGGCTAGGGGAGGG
>CAZEZQ010000322.1:0-2392 GCA_964516245.1 uncultured bacterium
AAGGGGGGAAAGCACCGCAGGTGCTGGGGGGATTCGGCGGTATGAGAAAAGCCAGATCCCCCCTATCCTCCTGAATAAGGGGGGTAATTCCAAGTGCGCAATTTGAGGGTAAAGATCAGATATCATTGGTGGAGATATGCGCATCCCCTTTCAATTCTTATCTAAAAATTTTTTAAATTATCAATTGATAACTATAAATCTTTCGATAAACTGAACCTATATTATGTTATCGCTAGTTAGTGTTCTTCGGTGAATGAAATATGATCCATATTTCTTTCAAATTATTCATTCTCTGTTTGCTATGTTTTGGTCTCCACTTTGAATCTTGCGCTCATATCCCCATTTGGGATGTAACCATTCTCGGTCCAGACCAAAACCTGCCAAACAATTACGCGCGCGATATTGTTGAAGCAAGTGATGGAACCATCTATATCGCCACTTGGGGAGAAGGTGTGTGGGAAATCCATCCCCAACAGTGGTTCACCCGTCAATTTCAAAATGAATACCGCTACGACAGCGTTCGTACCCTGGCTTTGGATCCCCTAGGACGCTTGTGGGCAGGGAGCAGCACCGGCTTAACTTGTTATCACAATAAGAATTATTTCAATTTCGATCATGAAAACGAAGATGACAACTCCATCTACAGTTTGGATGTACTGGAAGATGGATCACTCTTGGCCGGTACAGATGGACGAATTATTGTCTACGAGAGCATTCACAACAATCTCCCGGATATTGAAAAATCAAAGAAAATTCTATTAGGCCATGAGACAAGCCAAGGGAACACCATCTACGACATCATCCAAACAAGCGACGCTTCCATCTGGGCTGCCATTAAAGAAATAGGCCTTGTTCGATACAACAACAACCAATGGCAGCTTGCCTGTGAGTCTATCCCCTCCATGAAGACATCCATCGCCCTGGCAAAAGATTCAAATGGCCATCTTTGGGTACTGACCCGCACGCATTTGCATCAATTCGATTTTCAACATTGGAAAAGTGAAAAGCTCCCATCGACTACCCCACACGCATTCCTTATTTCTCCTAACGGTACCATTCTTCTTGGAACGGAAAATGGGTTGTGGATGAAGAAAAACGGTTCATGGAGCCGGTTCGAACAAGAAGAGAAATTGGGCCGACCCTCGATTGGAAATTGTATCATCACATCAGATGGTTCTATTTTATTAGGGACCAAGCAGGGATTGGTGAGGCTTTTTCCCACCAACTGGGAAATCGTCACCCATCAAAATGCAAATCAAATATTTCATCCCACTGCTGTTGCTTTTGATCCCAGCCATCCACCTTTGGCGCTCGATCGAAACGGATCGCTTTTCCAATTTCAGAACAACCAGTGGAATCTGGTACAAGAACAGATCATCGAAACGAAGCCGCATTTTATGCTACAAGACGAAGTAAAAAATGTTTGGATATTGCTTGACCGGGAAATTTTGGTTTTTCCACTGCCCGACCCTCAGAACCAACGCCGAATTGCATTGCCGCACGATATGGAACCACTTGAGCTATTGCTGGGCCACCAAAGGCAAAAGTATTTGATCGGCAAATTCAAAATCTTTCAGATCACAAGCAACAATGAGTTCCAGCCGATTTGGAATGCAAACAGGCGTATCATCCAATGCGCTATACAAACCCGTAAGGGAGAATTGTGGGTTGGACTGGAAGATGGTTTTGTGAGAATTGTGGATGGGCAGGTTTCTCCGATTGCTAACACCCATGAAGATATGGGAGAAGAAAAGGTTTTGTCGATTCATGAAATGGACAATGGTGATTTGTGGTTTGGAACCTCGGCAGACGGGATATTTGTCTTCGATGGCCATCAATGGAAGCACTTCACCTCATCAAACGGCCTTCGCGAATCGCGCATCAACCACATTTACCAGGCCAACGATGGAACAGTCTGGACGGGTTCCGTCAATAGTCAAATTTCCAATTACAAAGACAATCATTGGATTCACTTTTCCCAAAAAGACGGGATTGTCCCTAAAGAGGTAAAGAAGATTGGTGAATGCCCACATGAAGCGATATGGTTTCAGATCGATAATCAAGGGGAAAATACCCTTTTGCGGTATCAGCCGGTTGTTATGGAACCAGAATCCCGCATCGTGGGCGGTCCTGAAGAATTCACGTCAAACACCCGTGGATTATTCAGCTTGATCGGCACCGACATTTGGCACAATACCCGTCAAAGCCATTTGGTCTATTCATGGCAACTGGAGCGGCGCAGCGGGAACCGGATTGTTTTTCCTTGGAGCGCATTCTCCCACAAAACAACTGTGCGCTTGCCCAAGTTGAAACCGGGAGAATATCAATTGTTGGTGCGGGCCATGAACCGCCATCGCTCGGTAGATTCGACACCGGCGGTTTCGACATTCGT
>CAZEZQ010000322.1:2402-6502 GCA_964516245.1 uncultured bacterium
AGTATGGCAACGCCCTTTGTTCTACATCCCCCTTGCCATTCTTTTTATTGTTTCGCTTGTGTTGGTTGCCCAAAATATTAAACGCCGCCGAATGATTACCCGCATGGCTTATTACGATACGCTGACAGGTTTGCCCAACCGGATACTGTTTTTAGAACGGGCAAAAGTGGCGTTGGCTTATTTGAAGCGGAAAAAACAAAGAGGGGCCGCCATATTTCTCGATTTGGATGGATTCAAATACGTTAACGATCAATTCGGCCATTCTGCCGGTGATTTTGTATTGCATCAATTCGCCGAGCGCTTAAAAAGCAAATTGCGGCAAACCGACACGCTCGCCCGCTTCGGTGGAGACGAATTCGTGATTTTTGTGGGGGATTTAAAACCGGAAGCAGACATCCCCATTGTGATTCAAAAAATACATTCCGCATTGGACGAACCTTTTGTATACCAAAACCACCAGTTGAAATTAGGAGCCAGTATTGGAGTAAGCGTTTATCCCACTCACTCTGAAGACATACACGCTCTTCTTAAAATCGCGGATAACGCCATGTATCAAGCCAAAAATTCACCCCTCACAGGATACTACGTTGCCGGTTCCAAAGATGAAACCTATTCCATTTAATGACAATCCGGCAAAAAGTATTTTTTGAAGCGCAGGTCATAGACGCGCCTTGGTGGGCGTCCCCGCCTGCAATAATATACAGTGCAGGTTAAGGATCTGTGTTGCTATATATCGTGTTGTCGTTTTCTGGATTTGACTTTTTGCCGGTTCGTCCTTTCTTCCAAATCACCATTTAATGCTTCTCCCAACTCCATACCGCTGTCGGATTCTTCAGCGCATACAACGTGCTGTCGGTCGAGGTAAAATACAATGTCCCATCCGAAGCCACCACCGGCGAAGATTCAATGCTGTTGTCCGCTTCATAGCGCCACAATTCTTTTCCTTCCGGTGAAAGCGCATACAACACTCCATCGCTATCGCCCACATAAATCACCCCATTGCCATCCACACTGGGCGAGCCAAAAATAAAGTACCCATCCACAGCAAACGTCCACTGGATATCGCCCGTATCACCATCAGCCGCATAGAGATTGCCATCCAAACACCCTATATATACCGAACCGTCAATGCCAATGGCTGGCGATGAAATCACTCCTTTGGGCAGATCGGTTTTCCATTGTTCTCTGCCATTTCTGGTATCGATGGCATACAATACACCTTCATCAGTGCATACCCCCACATACAAACGATTTCTTGCCGAATCGATTGCGGGTGTCGAAATCACCCGGTTGTCATGTATATTGATCCCTTCTTGGAAACTCCACCTTCTTGTAGATGAGTTAGAAATATATTTATAAGCAGCCAGCTGGCTTCTTGATGTAACCACAAGATAAACATCGTCCTCATCATCCAACACGGGAGCAGACGAAACATATCCATTCACATCGGTGTCCCAGCGGGAACTGCCATCGGGCCCAATGGCATAAAACTCTTCATTCCAACTGCCGAAATACGATTGTCCTTCTTCATCGACTACCGGCGCATGAATAATCCTACGGTCCGTCCCCCCTCGAACCCGGTACATCCACTTTTCAGTCCCATCCGAATTGACGCAATAGTATTTCCCTGCCAAGTCACCAAACAGAATCGAACCATCCGGCGCGATTGCGGGCGTCCCAAAAATCGATTCTTCCGCCTGAAACTGCCATGCTTCTGTTCCATCGGCGTTCAAAGCATAAAGAATTCCATCGGTCGACGCGAGATAAACCGTACCATCCGCACCAACAACCGGTGAGGCGGTGACCGATGCACGGGTTTGAAATTTCCACAACAATTCCGGCTGATCCGGCCCGATCCGCTCAGTCCGTCCAGTGTGCTGGTTGTCGTAGTGAAAGGCTGGAACGCTTTCATCAGCCCACGCCATACCCGCCGCCATCATCAAAACGCTGAATAAAACCATAAGTTGTCGCATCATTGTTTCTCCTGTTGATTTACTTTCTCTTGCCCGGCAAATAGGTATAACGCGCTTCGCCCACACCGAGACCCAGCACTTCAATGTCATCCAGATTGTTGCTGCCCATCCCCCGTTCGTTCGCCAAACGAAGGGTATTGGCTCCGTTCATAAAGGGCTTGTGGTAATCTTGCGCTTGAGGATCGTATCCCATCGCCGATGCCGCCACCGCATCGGTGCAAACCGGGTTTTTCCCGGCAATGAGCAAGTTGGGAACCGTAATGCCCAATTGGGGTCCGTTCCAATACCCTTCCCCGCCTGACATCGATACAATGCCGTCAATAATCGCCAGATCGATGGGCCGCGCCCGGCAAATATCCACTACAATGCGGGGCACGCGATAACCAGGGTTGTTCCGTTCCACTACAGGCATAATTTCCCCCTCCGCCGCCGGCCGTTGATTGCCAGTGTGCAACAGCCCACGCGAACTGGTAGCGTATTCATTGCCCGGATCGGCATAGATGGCATTTGGAGTCACCCCGAACATGTTTTTCATTGACAAAGTAATCCCCGCAATGTCGTGGTTTTTCAATTTGGCGATTGACACCATTACATCGGTATCGTTATAGCAATGGTTGAGATCGAACGAACGATACACATAAGCATCATCTCCAACCGGCAACGTGTAATACCGCGAAGCCGACCCTTTGTTGCGCGTGTTTTCCCAAACAATGGTGGGGACCATCGACTCAAATAAATGAATAATGTCTTGATGGGGACCGTACTTCCAATTGTTGTTAAACGCCACTTTGTCATCATCATTGGTGGTAATGCTTTCCACAATGATTTGGCGTTTAGCCCCAAAATCATCAAACAGCGAGCAAGCCGCCAATGCCACTATTGGATGGGTGTAAATTGTTTCTACCGCTTCCAGCGAGTAAATCCCTCTGGCGCGGTACGACGTTAAATTGACCTTTACACTCAAGGTTTTGTTTTTCACCAGCGCTTCCACACCACCGATGGCATCAAACATTTTGGCCAATTTGGCCTTGATGATTTCAAAGTCGTACCGCCTGCAGCGCTCGATAGCAACCTTGGGAAAGGAATCGAATTGTGCGGGAACGGCAGAGAAAACATTTTGACTATTCGCGAGAGCAATTCCAGAAGCGGCGGTTTGAAGAAAAGTACGGCGGGTAATGCTTTTTTGTTTTTTCATGATGGATTCCCTTTGGTGCTGATTGATATACTTACCAATAGAATATATTTTACTTTATATTAAACTAGTATAATTAAAGTAAAACGTCAATTCATTTTTGCTCTTATAGAGATTTTTGAAGATGAAACAATCTACCCATACCCCAAATCTAGACACAACCATTGAAGAGATTCATAAAATACGCAAGCGAATCTCGGAATCATTTGGTGGAAATATCCAAGCGATGATTAAGGATACTCAAATGCGTCAAGAAGAATCAGGGCATCCTATTGTTTCTTATGCACAGTCATCAAATCAAAACAAATAACGCTCCTACTTTTGGTGGTCTTCACATCAACAATTAATTACAGATTCCAAGGGCATGGCGTTGTCGCCTGCCCTCAACTTTTTCAAACCAAACTGAACAAATGTTCAGTTTCTGGCACAAAACTTGCAGTGTCGCGTACATAGCAAAACCAAACCTTACTGCAGGAGTTAACGATCATGAAAACCTTGAACATCCACGATGAAATCGTCGAAACTTTGGAAATGTGTGTATCGAAAATGTCGAAAAAGTTAAAAAATAATTTTGATCCTGAAGACAAAAACTCTCTGAAATTGTTGCAGCACTACCGCTCAACCCTAACCACCTTGGCGAAATGGATCAAACAAGCAGTGAATATCATTGAAAAACCCATTGCTGATTCCCCCAAAGTGGCAAATGAAAAAGCCAAAAACACATTTACAAAAAGCAAAAATAAGAACACAAAAAAGAATCAACCCCTTACACCATACGATGAGTTTATGAATAAAGAGCGAAACCAATTGACAAACTTAAAACAACCTTACAGCGGGCTATTATGTTCGCCCATATCGGGATGTATCCATTTAGCCGAATAAAAAAAATTTCCAGCCCCAACGGGGGCGCCATATGTTAGCCAGGGGCAATCGCC
>CAZEZQ010000323.1:0-6469 GCA_964516245.1 uncultured bacterium
GGATCAAAGCCGGAATACGTTTCATTGGGTGAAATCGTCCAACAAATAATAGGCGGTTAGGATCTCTATATCTTTTCAACGGCTTGTAATAATGTATATTAATTGGGCGTTCGATAATATGAATCTGCTTAGGAGCTACTCCTATCTTTATGTAATCATTCTTATATCCCTCACCACATAATGCAATCTTAAGTCGTTTCGAACGAAAATTATGATTGTAATCAGTGCTAGAAAATCCAAATGGCATATATATGATGCGGATTTCAGGTATAGCCATACGTACTAGTTCAGGTAACAATCCAATATAATAAAGTACAACACAATCCGGTTTTAATCTTCTCACCAAGTTAACAAATTGCCTTATCGTCTGACTCTCTTTATTTCCCAAGTGCAAAAAACGATGGCATTCTTGATCATCTATAGGTTGAAAGCGGAATACTTTAACATGATTAAATTCATCTTCTTCATTTAAATCTTTCATCTTATCAAATGTTATGATTGCGTGATTAATCGGTTTAAAAGTAAAATGTATTACATCCGCAATATGTTTAGAAGGACCAGCGCAAAATGGAAAAAAAAATGGGTTGACATGCAAAATTAACATTATTTTTAACCTTCATTAAATCAAAAAAGAAAGATCTCTATTCAAAATGTTGTATTTATTTGTATGATATAATTGCTTATGTTGTTCACGAAAGGAGATGATTGAAATATTTTTTTGTGGGTATCTTTTTTATCATACGCTGTTAAAACATATTCCCGATTGAGAGGCATTTGACCGCCAAGAAAGAAGAAACCGTTTTCATCAGTAAAGGTGTTTCCAAAATATAATTGTTCATTTTCTGGATCTGTAATTGCCACTAGTAAATCATGAATAGGTATTCCTTGAGAATCTTGAGCAAGGCCCCAGGCATACCCAGAATTTTCTAATTTTATTATCCCCATATCGATTATGCTGTTTGTATCCATTGGAATAAAAAATTGCTTATGCTTCGTTAAATATTTATTATAAGTACGCTCTCCAAACGGTGTTTTCACAGTATCTTTGATATTTGGCTGCAAATGAAGAAATAAATTCCCTGATTGAACATTTTTAATAACAAATACATTTTTGTTCACAAAAGTCACTGGCAAATTCAATCCAAACTGTTCTGCTTGGATATTTATTTCTTTTATATTATTCTCTTCTAATTGAATTGTACCGGTAGCAGTTTTTCTTTCTCTTTCCCGTAGCGTTATTATAATATTTTCATAATGTTGATCGATGAAACCGGAAATCAATGTTGAACCCAATTGGTTATAAGTAATACGTTCTTCAATATACGATCCAGAAGGATATTTGTCTTTCCATCTTAAATTTGCTTTCCAGTACCCCGGCGTTAATTCTTCTCTAAATGCAATAACTTCAAACACATATTCAATCGCTTGTTTTCCACCTATTACATTAAAAGAAAAATTACCGTTTGACTTGCTTTTCGTATTCTTGGGAAAAATTTGTAACTGTTTTGTTTTATATAAATATTGTTTAGTTGTTTCGAAGCAATATAACTTTGCATTTTGAACTGCATTACCTTCTTCGTCTACGACTTTTCCAGAAAATGTTGTCTTAGGATACTCCTTTACATAAATTTTAACATCTGTTACATCTTGGTTTTTAAGAGTTAATTTTTTTGAAGGAATAGTATATTCACCATACTCTTCCATACGATCATAACCATTCAAAAGAAAAGAATTACTCACTATATTTGAATTAGTGAAAGGAATTAATAGAGCTTTATTTTTTTCTTCAATCAATCCGGTTAGTGTATAATTTCCAGATAGCAAATCATTAAAGCAAAATATACCATCCTTATTTGTTCTCTTTATGTCAATGATATGATCATTGTACATTAGACTAATTGGATAATTCATTATAACTTCTTCAGTATCTTCGTTTATAACAATTCCTGAAACTTGATATTTATGCCAATCCTGAATTATATATTCTACATATTTATTTGGTTTATTTATCTCAATTCTAAGGGGTTCTTGTTTAGTGACAATTGAGTCCGATACTGAAATAATCAATTCATAACTCCCAAATGGTACTTTTTCAAATTTTGTAACACCGATTTCATTGGTAACACTTGAATAGATATGCATACCACGAACAGACTTTAATGTCACTCGAGCATTTGAGATTGGTGCAGTTTGTCTCCAATATGTAATGCCGTTATTTTTTTTCTGTAAAAATACGTTAACCATAACTTCACTATGATTATCAAGATTTAATACCACCCCTCCGCATATTGGTGTAAGAGGTATACAATTACTATGATAGGTGTTTTTCTCCGCCTGAACAAAATATATGCTTGGTTCGGCCTTTTCCAACACACTTATTCCATCAATGCCCGTTTTTAATTTAGTAAATAGCTTCTTTTCATATTCATTGAAGTATGGTAATCGAATATAAGAAAAATCTCTCCTACCATCGCGATCGAATTCGAATTTTAAGTGTGATATTCCTGGATGAATGAATGTATTATACATTTCTATATTATCTGAAATACTAGCAATTAGACTGCAAGTATCCCACATACGTAACTTGAGAGATGAATTTATAGGTAGAGGTATATATTTTGGTGATAAATTGAATATATCAATATTATAAACAGGTCTGTATTCCTCTGACCAAGCACAGTTTGCAAGATTGACAAATTTATCACCCCTTCTTGGTGCAGCATAGCCATCGGGGCGAAATCTGTATAAAAGAACATCTTCTGTGCTGTGTTCGGTAAATACAATGTTTGTGTTTTTTATTTGCAAGGATGAGAATAATTGATTATAAAATCGGCTATTCAAAGGGATTTTTTCAATATTCTGATTTATAGGTCTCGGTACTGGTCCCAATTTCCATACTTTAACAGTTGAATCTTGTACAGGACGATTTTGATTATCCTGCACAATTATCTTGTAATCAGTATTGTAGTCTAATATAATAGTATTATTGTGAATATTTTCATGAGACATTTCTTTTGAAAAATATCCTTCAGCAGCAATTTCGAATTCTTGATTCAATCGGAATGAGTCTGGGTAAACAAATTCACCATTTAAAAAGTCAAAAGACATAGTAGCTTGAAAAATCATTCCCTTTGGTATAGACATCCCTAGTGCATCTAAAATTTTTATAGATGTATTAACTCTTTTTTTAGGTATTTTAGAAGGATTCAATGGTTCAACTACATTAATATTTTTTTGATTGTCTTTTGCCTTAATATTTTTGTTCTGATGCAATTTTCTATCAATTGGTACTGAAATATCCATTGAATCATTATCTATTTCATTTGGAGGTATTGGTTTGATAATCTCATAATCTTTTGATATAGGGAAAACAAGAATTGTCATGATTATTAAAATAACCATCCCTAAAGTAGATATTAGAAACTTAATAGACTGGTTCATGATCAACTCCAAATACACTACTAAATTAAATTACACTTATATCATTATAATGTTCTAAGGAATTTGGGTTCTCTTCAAGCATTGTCATTAAGCCCACCAACTCTTAATGGCGTTTTTCACGCAAATTCATACATTCTCTTTTTTTGATACTTTCGTCAAAAGATCCATTTTTAAAGTTATTATTAATGCAATTTACATGACACATACGAAAACACCAACAATTTTGACAGTCTTCATATGTTGAATTAGTAAATTCATCATTTAAGGCTTGAACCTTTGCCAAATCAATTCCATTATCCGCATTACCAATACAAAAAAGTGGATTGGCGGATGGAACACGCTCGCAAGGTAAAATGGAACCATCAGCTGTCATATAGGGCCGGCGTGCACCTAACTTACATATACTTCCAGGATGTGTTACATCTGGAATTTTATTTTCATCTGAAAATTGGAAACGTGTACGACCATGCAGATCAAAATATAAATTATTATGACAAAATGTATGCAAAAGCATATGCCGAAATGTTATTTTTCTCGGATCACTATATGTACCTTTTATACATTCATAGCGATACTCTTCTACTAGTTCTTCAATACCCTTAATAGGTTCCAATTTGTTATTAGGGTATGTCTTGTTCCATCGTTCAATCCCCCCTCTACTATTATTTATTAATATAGTTGCTTTAGCATATTCATTAGAGAGTGTTTTCTCTAATGAAAGAAAATATTCAAACAATTCACGTATATGATAGCCACCAACCATCACACAATTTAACGTATAATAAATAGGTTCTTTTCTCTTTATCGTTTTTGCATAATCATTAATTCTTTGTATGGCTTTTATAACTTTCTGATGTGTGCCTTGTCCATTTTTATCAACTCGGCACCGATCGTGAATCGCCGGTGGGCCGTCTATACTGACAACGATATTGAAATTGCTATCAATTAGATATTTTACTTTTTCCTCATCTAATAAAATACCATTTGTAGTCAATGTATATCGGAAATCCTTTTCTTTAGGTTTATTATTATATATATACGAAACACATCTTTGTATTAATCCATAATTCAACAACGGTTCACCACCATAAAAACCAATGGTAATTTTCCTTTTATTATTTAAATCTTGTTTTTTTAATAAAATCTCATAAGGACAATATCCTCCATGACGAAACATAAAATCCAATCCTTTTTTTGCAGTTTCCCACGACATCATTTTAGAATTATGTAATCTTTCTCCTTCATGAATACCAGAGTATGTACAATATTTACAATTCATATTACACTGTTGTGTGACTTCAAAAGTCATATGTTGAATATAATTTTCGTAATAGTGTTTCATCTCTTTATTACAGCAGAACATTTTAATACTCTTTGGTTTGTTGCACGAAAACAAAATTTCATTATTTCTAATTTCATCAACATATACAATATATTTATCACACTCATTTCTACCATAATTCTCATACAATAACAATACTGCTTCTTCTTTACTTAAACCAGAAAGTAAGAAATGTAAATAATCATATATTATATCATTCAACTCAACTATCTCATTACTATTAACATCATATGCATATTTTTTATTTTGAGTTGAAAAAAGATGTATAAATGGTATTGTTTCCATTTCGCTTTCCTCAATTCGATTAATTAATCTGTTAAAACAGGATATAAGAGGGTTAAACAAATCAAATTATCCATTTAACCCTCATAATAAATTCATTCACTCATATACTTATTTAATTTCTATGGCCAGTTGTAATAACTAAAATTGTTTTGAAACACTCGATAAGTACCTTGAGTCGAATTCTGCGAAACGCCACTTGAGTATAAATTATCCAACCCATCCCAGGTTGGTACATCATCGGATGCTAATTCAAGATCAGATTCTCCAGTGCTTGATTCAATAGTTGAACCATGACAAATACACCCACAACCTTTTCTACAGTTTGTTCTACACCGGCATGTACAGTTTCCGGAATAACCGTTTTTTGCTGCCTGAGCCAAGATGGGTCCCTTGTAAAAATTTTTTCCTCCCGCATTTGCAGTTAAAGGAAAAGATGTTCCTGCCACTATTCCGATTCCTAATCCACTACTCATCTTAACCATTTTGTTCATTATTTGACATGGTCAACACCTCCTGATGAATTGTTGTTGAAAAACTCAATTTCTTATGCCAGCAGTTCCCATGCCAAAAACAATAAATCTAATATCTTATTATCAAACATAGACTTACGTTTTTCATACCGCTCAACCAAACTGGGCTTACAGAATATTTTTTATCCCCAAACTTAGTAATCAATTCAATGCATTGTGCATAACGTTAGACTATTCAATTAGTTCCATCACGGGATATTTTTTATCCTCACAGGATAAAAAATATCCCGTGATTCAATCGTTGGAATTTAACCCATGTTTTCTTATCAGGAGATTTACATTATGCCGGCTGCAATTCAATTTTTCTGCAATCACATCACGGTCAAAGCCATGCTTTTGGATTAAAGAAACCAGATATTGTTTTTCGACATTTGATTTGGCTTCCTTCAGAGTAATTTGCTCAGGATTCACCACACCAACCTCCTCCTCCTGGCTTAACTCCAACACTTTGGTAAATCTTCTTAGCAAAAAAGCATTGAAATGACTTTGGGGGAGATTATCCAACATTAATTGCTTGTGTTTTTGAAAGCCCTCACATTGGCAGCACTGATAAGATTCTTGCAACAGTTCCTGCAAGGTTTGTGGTTTTTGGGTAGTAGTCCTTTCCCAGCAGGGCAGGTGGGGATTGCCATGTTTGGCTCTGGGGCATGCAGCCATTCTGGCATATGTATCGAATTCAACGTAAATGGAACGCAAATCATCCACCTCAATTATTTTGTTTGACTCAATATGAATTTTGCAACGCCGGACGACTTTTCTGAGTTCACGTACATTGCCCGGCCAGGGGTAGTGCTTCAGGAGAGCCATCGCTTCCTTCGAAAATTGGAGTTCATTGTCCCCAGCGACCTCGTGGCAAAAATGATCCATCAAA
>CAZEZQ010000324.1:0-6467 GCA_964516245.1 uncultured bacterium
AGAGGTAGCCCAACTGGTCGCCGTTCCTCATGTATTCGCTGACCTGCTCGTCATCGGACGCACGTTTCACGAGCGTGTAGCCGCTTTCCTTGACCAGCCAGAAGACCTCATCAAGCTGGCATGCATTGAGGAAATCCGGCGAGTGGGTCGAGATGAAGACCTGACCGCCGCGTTGCGCATACGAGCGAAACTCCTCGGCCAGTTCGGTAAGCAGTTTAGGATAGAGCTGATTTTCTGGTTCTTCGATGCAAAGCAGCGGGTGTGGGCTGGGATCGTAAAGAAGGGTGAGGTAGGCAAACATCTTGATCGTGCCGTCGGAAACATGGCGGGCCAGGAAGGGATCGGTGAAGGAGCCATCCTGAAAGCGAAGCAAAACGCGGCCTTCTTCAGTGGTTTTGGCTTCGACATTCGTAATACCGGGCACGCGATGCTTGAGGCGATCGATGATCTTGTCGAAAACCTCCTTGTGCCGCTTGTAGAGGTACTCGGTCACGAGGGCGAGATTTTCGCCTTCTTTGGAAAGGTGCTCAGCGTGGCCTGCTTCCTGCTCCGGGCGGGCACGCTGGATGTGAAAATCGGAGATATGCCAGTTGCCGATCAGTTCGCCTAGCGCCATTGCGGCCGGAAACTTCTTGAACTGAGCCAATCCTTTGACTGCTAGAGTATCGCGTGACTTGAGGACCTGATCCTCGCGTTGCAGGTCCCGCTCATCCGTAACCTGGTCGGGTTCATTGGTAACTGCCTTGCCTTGGCCTTTGCTGAAGTCCAGAAAATGCCAAGGCTGACCCCGGCTGCCACGGCGATATTTGAGCAGTTCTCGTTCGATGAACGGGCCTTCGTCATCTTCGTTGATTGCCAGAAAATACGTAATGAGGGGCGAACTGTCTTTCTCCCGAAACTTCAGTTCGACTTCGATCGGACCCTCTGTGCCGCGGCTGCGAGCCTCCTTGAAGCCGCGACTGCCTCCGAGTTTGGTCAGAGCGATGTGAACATCTTCGGTCAACGCGTCCTTGAGAAACGCGAACACACTGAACAGCGTGGACTTGCCCGTGCCGTTCGCGCCGACCAGCACACACATACGAGGAATGTTCTTAAGCTCGGCGTCTTTGAACGCCTTGAAGTTCTTGAGTTTGATCGATTCGAGCTTCATGGACTCTTTGCCTTTCTGGTGTATGCACTTTATCTGATCGTCCACCGGATGGTGAACAGCGTTTGGGTTTCACTGCGGTTCCCCCCGTTTTGACCCTATGGGCCGCGTGGTACGACTTGTCCGGATCCTCAATCAGGACGCGCGGCTCCAGCTTCGGCCGGTTCTCTTTGCCGATCCAGGTCAGTTCGAGTTGTGTCTTGATTTTAGGCATTCTGTTCCCCTACGGAATACTTCCTGTCTCGGACACGGAAGGCCCAGAGGGTGCCTTCCAACACGTCAGTCACATATTGGCTCATGTTGGGATTCTCAAGCGAACCGGTCGCATAGGTAATAGTGTTCTTGTTGGCCTTGTCCATTTTTGCGTGAACGATCTGATCGGCGTCGCATACGACGGCCAAGTTGGGGTTGTGCGTTACGATAAACACTTGGCGGCGCTTGCGGGCCTCCTTGATGCACTCGACAAGCACCTTGGCAACCGTGTGGTTGTCGAGGTTGCCTTCGGGTTGATCAATGATGAGGGGAAAATCACTCTTGTCGATCAGCAGGTAGAAGACCAAAAGCAGAGTCCCGCGTTCTCCCGGCGACAGCATCGACAAATCCTTGCCTTCCCAACGAAGAATGTATCGGGGCCGGATGTACTCCAGCCCGTAGAGGGTGTTGAAGACCTCCTCTGGCTTCCGGCCTTTGGCGAGTTGATCCTTCAGTTGAACGGGACCGCCTTGACCCTCGCGTTGATCCATATGGAGCGCCTCGTCGACACCAGTAAGGAATGCCTTCACGGAAACAGCGTCCTCCCAGTTGGTTGCCTGAACAAATGACTCAGCCTTGGCACGCCCTTCGTCAACACCCATGAAGCTACCTTTGCGGTTCAGCGCCAGGGCACCAAGCAGCCGTCCGGGGAAATCCTCGCTCGTCAACTCTGCGCGGAACTCAAGCTTTAACTTATCTTTCGCCAGGATATGGGAGTCGATGAACTCCTGAACCGCCGCATATAGATTCCGATAGACCGCTGCTTGGGCGACCTTCTCCACATGAACCTGCAGAGCCAGTGTAACCTGTTGATCCCTCGCGGTTGCGATCTTGGCAGGCAGTTCATCCAGCGCTGTCAGGCAATATTCCAAGCCTTTCAGGGACTCTGCATCGGTTGCGGTGCCCTCAATAGCATCTCTCTTTGCTTGCCATTCGGATAGGGTCTCCAGGTAAGCTTGATAAGCACGATTCGGTGCGTCGAGCTGTGTTTGAAGTTCGGTAAGCTGTGCCTCGACACCCTCCAGTTGCTTCCGGAGTCCAGGGGGATCGACCTTGTCAAGCGCGTTCCTGGCCGTCTGTGAGTTCTTCGCAGCCGAGTCCCGAACCCCCTCGGGCTTGCTTCGCGTTACCGTCAGCGATACCAACTCGTCCGGCGTAAGGCCAAGTTCAGTCGCATCCTCACACAGCGATGCTTTGAATACCTCATATTCCTTCTCGAAGTTGTCAAGTTTCTCGATGAGCCGTTTGGCAACGGCATGCCGGCGTTCTGCTGCACGCAACGCTTCAGCCTGTTTGGTGATCTCAGTGGTGAGGGTGGCCTTTGATGCTTCCGCTGTTTTCAGCTTCCCAAGCAAAGTGGCATCAGGTGCTGGCGCAGTGCCATCCGCAGCGGGGTCGGCCACCGGCTCTCGTTTGGCTTTGTCATGCGCCTCCAGTTCCAGCTTTCGCCGGTTAATTTTCTCCGTTAGCTCCTTTCGTACGGTGGGGTCGGCCTGGGCTTCGAGGATCGCCCTGGAACGACTGAGGTCGCGCAGTTGTTTGAGGAGGGAATCTATCCTTTTCTGCTTCTCGCCAGTCTGGAAGCGAACCAAGTCGTCGAGACTTGAGTGTCCCAGGCGTTCCGCTTCCGGGACGTGCGAGAAGATTACCCCCTTGAGCTCCTGCTCGAATCCTTCCTCGCCAAGACCCGCAAGCTCGTTGCAGACAGTCTCGACGTGATCCTGTGGAAGATACTTCAACCGCTCGACTTCTTCGGGCTTGATGGTGTCCGCAAGGCACTTCGTCGCGGTGTCACCTGCTTCCCACTCAATCGTGGCCTCAAAATGCGAGGCAAGGTTATTCGATGGATGGCAGAAACGGCCTTTGCTTAGAAAGGAGAACGCATCTCCATTCTTCGTGGCTCCGAGCAGGCCAAGTATGTCAGACAGAGCACTCTTACCGCTTCCCTTGTTGCCAACAATAGCCACCAAGCCAGAATTGAATTCGATCTTGCCACTAAACCACTGCTCTGATGGTGGGCCGGAAGCTCGGCGCTCGAACGACACGCCCTTGATGTACTTCGTCGGATTCTGTTCAACGCGAATCAATTCGAGAGGTCTAGCACCGATGTAGACTCGCGCACGTGGTTCTCGCAGGACCATAAGCAACCCGCGAAACGTCGGATCTGCACGGAACCAGAGAGGCGATGTGGTGGAATACTCGGTTACCTTGTGGTTGTCAGAACACAGTACAAGGGGTTTCTCCAGGCCGGTAGCGGGGAAAATGGTCTGGTAATGCCGATCAATATCCTTGAGCTGCCCAATTTCCATCAAGTCGACGTAACCATTGGTGATGTCGTACTTGATGCGTTGCTGAAACTGTTCCTTGTTTCTGATTCCCTCGATGGAGTTGCTCTTGGCACCAGCATGAATCGATACAATACCCCCAAGAGCTTGTGCCTCCTTTGCTCCCTGCTCAATCGGCACGTACACCTTGTCATCACCACCCTTATTCGCTATGGCAGTAGACGTCAGCTCCAACTTCCCTTGAAGCGTCGTCCAGACGTCATTGAGGTCGCAGGTCTCTGGGAAGATGCAGATGTAGTGGATCGGTTCACCGCCATGATCGTCCCGGAGTTCAATGCCGGGAAACACAATCAATTTGCCCTCGCCCAGTTTCTGAAGGCTAACGAGTCGTAGAACATCGATGGTGTGGTGATCAGTTCTGGCCGCGGCCCGCAAGCCCGCCTGTATGAGGCAATCCACGATTTGCTGATTTGTGATGCTCTTGTCCCCGTAGTCAAACGAGGACGGAGTATGCACATGCAGATCCCAGCGATGCCACTGTGAGCCGCGCGGACTGTATGGGCTACTGTTGTTGCTCATTGGAGCCTCCATCGAATGGTGAACAGTGTTTGGGTTTCGCTGCTGTGCTTCAACTGCTTTTCGATCTTGCCGATCAGGTCTTCACGTTGCTGATCGATGGCGTCCTGGGCGTCGAACAGTTCCCGGCGTTTGGCGTTGCGGCGCCGTTCGAGGTCACGGAGTTGCTTCTGGTGGGCGAGCTTATCCTCGAGGGACTGGGCGAGGGCGGCGGTACGGCGCAGTTCGCGGATCCGTTTGTCCAGTTCCTTCAGTTCATGTTCGAGCGACAGCTTGAGGTCCTCGCTCCAGCGGTCGAGCTTGAGGACCTCCTCGTCGAAGAAGCGCGCGTTGCGGGTGTCGATCCCGGTCAACTTTTCCTGAACCGCGACGTCTTGTAGATCGGCAAGAAAAGATAACTCACGCGGAGACGCCGAGACGCGGAGTTCCGAATCAAGAGCCCCTGAAACGGGATATTCCTCTCCGCGCCCCGGCGTCTCCGCGTGAGACTTGCCAACCCGCCCCGGCAACGTCAGGAGTTTGCGGCAGATCTCCTCGTCGAGCGCCTGCCTGTGGTCAGTGCTGGCGGCGAAGATGAGGAACTCGTCGACCTCGACGGCCGAGACGGTGAGTCGGGAGACCTCCAGCCAGCCGGATTGTCCGACCAGCGGCTCGAGGACGCTGATTTTCGAGGGGTGGTTGGTGTAGTCGAAGACGATCCCGGCGGCGGGGAGCCGGCGGGCGATGGCCTGGTCGATGAGGCGAAGGGCGAGCGGATGGTCGGGCCGATAGAAATGCTCGTCGGTGGCTTCGGCATCCTTCCAGTCGAGATTGTACCAGCCCGGGCGGGCATCGGGGCCGGAATACTGAAAGCGCGGCCGCTGCGGGTCGAAGCGTGCCTGGCCACCTGCCTGTGCGTCGCACGCAGACAGGTCGAGTTCAAAGCGCGTCAGTTCAAGCAACCACCGTTCCCGCTGGGACAGGCATTCGATGGTCTTCTCCTCGCTGAGCCGGAGGCGTGACCGCACGTCCTCATCGAAGTGTTCCAGCAGGGCCTGGCGGGTCGCTGCAAGCCGGGCCCGAATCTTCGCGTCAAGTTCCGCCTGGAGGGTCTCCAAAGGGTCATCCTGCGTATTTCAGTATCGATGAGGGTCTCCAAAGGGTCATCCTGCGTATTTCAGTATCGATGTGGATGCATCCAACTTCCGCCGGCTCTTGAAGGGTCTTTGGCCGCCCCGGCAGGTCGACCGTATTGACATGATCCGGCATTCCTCCCGTAGGGTTCGCGCTCGCGCGATCTCGGTATACGAGAGGATGCTGGAGCTGAATCCCAACGACAACCCGGGCGTGCGGGATCCACTGACGTCGGCCTACCTGGCGGAGGGCCGGCTGGAGGAAGCCCGATCGGTTTTGGACCGGTTGGATGGATCCGGATGCGCCTGGAATAATATCCACGCGCTCCGGTTCAGAGCAGCAACAACAGGTAACCGAAGAGCGAGCACGCCAGCGAACTGAAGATGACGGGGAGGAGGTTGTTTTTCAGGACGGGGGCATACCGATCGAGGCCGACGACGGCGGCGGCGGCGATGATATTGAACAGGCAGATGGCGTTACCGATCGAAGCCCCCGCCAACTGGAGGCCGAGGATGACGTCGGCGGGATAGCCCAGGCTCGCCGCCGCCTGGTACTGCACGGGCCCGAAGATGACGTTGGAGACGGTCGTGCTTCCGGTGATGAAACTGCCGATCACTCCGATCATGGGACTGAACAGGGGATAGGTCGGGCCGGTCTGGGCGAAAACGGCGGAGATCGCGTCCACCATCGAAGGCAGTTCCCGCCCGCTGTGAATCATCAGCTGCGTAATGGCGAGCGAGGGAAACAGAATCAGGAAGACCGCCACCGACTTATCCACCACGGGACGCAGGTTCAGGGAGCGCGACCGGCTCAGGCCGAGGGCGAACAGACCGGCGAGAAGAAACGGGATCAAGGGGGATCGCAAGGGCTGGAGCGAGGCGGAAACGGGCGTGCCGAGAAGCGAGTGCACTTCCCACTTCAGGGCCAGCAGCGTTTCCAGGGGCAGGAGCAGTTTCGGCAGGACCAGCAGGAGGACGAGGAGCATATAGGGCAGCCAGGGCCGCCAGTGCAGCGACTTTTCGCGGAAGAGGAACGCGTAGCCCACGGCGGCCATCACGAGCGGGGCCAGCAGCCCGGACAACTCCCGCAGGAAC
>CAZEZQ010000325.1:0-1993 GCA_964516245.1 uncultured bacterium
CTTGCTGGGCAGCCCCCCAACCGCCGCGTCCCCGCGCACCCCGTCCGCCTCTTTCAGGCCTTTGCGTTTGCGCTTTTTCCTCTTTGCCCAAGAATTCACGAACCATGTTTACCACTTCAACGGTGTTGCTGCCCGCTTCTTTATAAAGAGCAATCCCCACAGCCGATTCTTCGTTCATGTAGACAGAGTTCGCTCGTTCTTCATAATCCCAAACCACTTCTCCAAGATCGGTTAAATAGATGGGAACTCCAGACGAATACCCCACGACCGTTTGGCGGACCTCTTCGATCTCCTTCATTTCGCCGATGGCTCGGATGACATAGCGTTGGTTGCCTTCTTCGACATACCCGCCGGTGGCACTGATGTTGGCGTCGTCTAGCGCTTGAGAAATGTTGTTAATGGTTAATCCGTAGAAGTAGAGCAATTCAGGATTCAGCCGGCATTGAATTTCGGGAACCAAACCGCCGTATACTTCGGCCTGCGCGACCCCTTCCAAGCGTTCCAAATTCGGTCCAATGGTTCGTTCGGCGAGATACTTCAGTTCATCCAAACTGCGGTCGCCGGTCACGCCCAAAGTTACAATTGGCAGGGCATTGGGGTCATAGCGCAAAACATCGATGGTTTCAACTTCTTCGATAAAGGAGCCCTGCACATTTTTTTTGACTTCGAGAATGGCGAAATCCATATCCGTGCCCCAGGCGAAATCAATAATAATGGCGCCCGAATCGGCACGAGACACACTGGAAACTTTGTCTACCCCTTTGATGGTCCCCAAGCGGCCTTCAAGGGGTTCGATAACAATGCGTTCGATTTCTTGAGGAGCCAACCCGGGAGCGTCGGCCATGACCGTAATGCGGGGCGTGCGGAGATCGGGAAACAGGTTTGTAGGGAGGCGGTTGAGTGAAATATACCCCAGCATGATGATGCCGATAAAAATCATGCTAATGGTAACTGGAAATTTGACCGCAAAAGCAGCCGCTCCCTGGCCCCTTTTGTTGACCCCGGTTTCTTCTTCTTTCGGCTTATCTATGGATGGTTCTTGTGTAAATTGCATAATATTTCCGTCTCACTTCTTCTATAGGCAATACGCATTCAAAGCAAAGAATATTTATATTTTTTATGACGATTCGGCAAAAAGTCTATTTTGGAGCGCAGGTCATAGACGCGCCTTGGTGGGCGTCCTCGCCTGCAGCAATATACACTGAATTTAGATTTGTGAGTTACTCTATATTGTATGGTCATTTTCTGGATCGGACTTTTTGCCGATTCGTCTTTTATGTATGTATTTTGTTTTTTTATGTGAACCATTCAGCGGTTCGTTTTAATCTCCGAAACAGGTAATCCAAGATAAATCCGGCAACTACGATCAAGATGATGCGGTTGAACCAGAAATTGAATGTATCCCACCTTTGTTCAACATCGGGAGGCGGTATGGGATTGAAGAAGAATTCAATCGGGCCGATTGTTGGCAGCCAATAATAATGCACTCCCAAAATCAGCAGGCTAACCATGCCCGTGGCCAAACCATGCCGGCAAAAGGTGGAAACCAACACGGTAAGGGCGCCAACAGCGAACAACGTTGTAAAAAGCAAAATCAACAGATAGGTTGGGTCTTCTGCATAGGCTGAGAAGTAGCTAAAGAGCCCAATCGTACAACAGGCAAGCAAAAAGGTCCAAAAGGTGAGAGTGAACAATTGGAGAATAATCAGCCCGCTGCGGCTCATAGGCTGGCTCCACAAGATTTCCAAGGTTTCTTCATCCCGCTCACGGGGGAGCAAATTCATCGAAAGGAGAACCATTACGATAGAAAAATAGAGATAGCAATGTTCTAGCAACATTCGGTAAATCAGGTTTTGTTCTTGTATCATAATGGACGAAAAATACGCAAACGCTCCCCCCAAAGCCAAAAACGCTTCAACACGCAAGCTGCGGCGGGAGGTGTAAAGAAACAGGTTGAACCAATAGAAAAATTCCCGGTATGACCCTATCGCAA
>CAZEZQ010000325.1:2003-6457 GCA_964516245.1 uncultured bacterium
AAGAAATTTGATCCCCAAGAGAATGTACACCATTCCATTGTAAATAATGCGGGCCATCTGAGAGGGTTGAGCTACACTTTTCATAAACGGCATATGGACTCATGCTCCTTAAGCGGCGTCACGGTCTCTCTCAAGAAACCGGACGTACGCATCTTCAAGATTTGGGATCACTTCACGCGCTCCTTCGCGGGGAACACGCTCACTGACCAATCGAAAGCAAATCCCTTTTTCATCTTCACGAATGGAAACCAGATTGGGATTTTGGGTATAAAACTCCAAATCATCAGGAGTGCCGTAAAATTCCCAGGTTTGGCCTCGAGCGGCATGAATAAATTGAGATGGAGCGCCTTGAAACCGGATTCTTCCATCATGCAGCAAGGCCATTTGAGTGCAGGTATCTTCGATATCTTTTACGATATGAGTAGATAGAACCACCACCCGGCCTTCTCGCAGTTCAAACAACAAATTGCGAAAATGCACTCTTTCTTCAGGATCCAGGCCGGCAGTGGGTTCGTCAACGATTATAAATTTGGGGTTGCCCAATAATGCCTGGGCAATACCTACGCGGCGCAGCATGCCACCGGAAAACGTTTTTAATCGTTTGTTCCGAACTTGGCTTAAACGAACCAATGAGAGCATCTGCGAAACCTGCATTTTGCTTTCGCGATGGGAAAGGCCCCTTAAATGGGCGAGATACATCAAAAATTCATTTGCCGTAAGTTCGGGATAAAAGCCGAAGTTTTGCGGCAAATATCCTATCCATTGGCGAATTTTCATAGGATCTTTTTGGCTGTTTGTTTCATTAATCCATAACTCGCCCGATGTGGGTTCCAGAAGAAGGGTCATAATTTCCATCAAAGTGGTTTTGCCCGCCCCATTGGGGCCCAAAAGTCCGAACAAACCTTCTTCAAGTTGTAAATCAATCCCTTTCAGCGCCTGGACGCCGTCCGGATATGTTTTCGTGAGATTGCGGCAGATTACTTGCATGGTTCCGGGTATCGGCTTGACTCTTTCTTTGTGTAAGGTTGAAACATGCCGTGCCCTTCATTCTTTTTAGGAATGATGAGGCAGCGGTATGTTCAGGCGGGCATCTATGCTTTTGGTTGAACGATCCACTCTATTAATTGAAGCCGGGTAAATTGAGCCGGCTGTCTTCGTCTTCCCGAAGGGTTACATTCACTTCCACACCGTCTGTGAGGGTTTCATAACCCAAAACGACCAGAAATTCCCCTTCGCGCAGGCCATCGACAATTTCCACATTTTCACGATTTTCAATGCCGAGTTGCACCGCGCGTTCTTCGGCAACCCATGTTTGTTCACCTTCAAATGGGTTGTCAGTTTGTTCTTCATCGATCACTTGCGGCTCTTCTTCAATGTTTACATCGATTTCATTTTCATTTTCATCTGTAGGAGAATTAATTTCAGCGGCATAAGCGGAATTCTCTGAGTCTCCCCGGCCCGCCATTGCTATCTGGCGGCGCTTCTCTTGGCCCGAAGATTGTCTTGGACCATTACCGCCACCGGCTTCGAATTGTTGTTCTTCTTCCTCTTTTTCTTTGACAACAAAAACCACGTGCCGGTTATTGCGCAATTGCACCATGTTGCGCGGAATGCTGATGGCATCTTTTCGCTCTTCTGTAATAATCTGCGCTTTGGCAAACATCCCAGGCCGCAGTTCATGATTTTTGTTGTCTACCAATACATTAACGGTATAGGTGCGAGTGCTGGCATTCAGGCTGGTCGAAATGTCGTCGACAACTCCTGTGAACTCGGTGCCGCTGCGGGAATAGATTTCCAATTCCACTTCCTGTCCGATTTCAACTTGGGTCAAATCTTTGGCCGGAACATCAAGCGCGACATAAACCTGGTCGATGGTGGCCAACCGGCAGAGGACTTGGCCTGAACCCACTTGTTGGCCATTGTTAATTGTTAAATCGGTTACAGAATTTTCACTCCCCGAGGATGTAGTGGTCACACTTTGGCTGGAGGGCAGCAAAACGCCATCCCAGGGTATGATGATTTCGCTTTTTTCAAGTTCTTGTTTCAAACTTTCAACGGTCTTGCGCCGAGTTTCTATATTTTGCTTGGTTTCTATAAAAGAATGTTCGCGTTGTATTTTGGTTAATACAGCCAAATCATATTCGGCTTTTGAGATAGCGCCCCGCTCGTGCATGATTTTTTTAAATTCAGCGTCTTTTTTGGCTTGTTCCAATTGGGCACTGGCCGGTTCTATTGCAGCCTTGGCCAATTCCAACTGTTCTTGAGCTTCGTTGAGGTCCAATCGCAACTGCCGGTCGTCTATGGTGGCAAACACTTGGCCCTTCTCTACTTCATTCCCCTCCATCCAGCGTTTGGTGTAATAAATTCGACCTGCCATTTCGGGTTTGATTTCTATTTCTTTGGTTGGGACCACAGTGCCTACTGCTTGCATGTAAGCATACATGCGTTCACGCTCAATTTGCTCTACCGTCACAGGAATTTTAAAACTGGGCTTCTTCGGTTTTCCCCAGTTTGAATTGGCGCGGCCTGCTGTCCAATTTCCTTTGCCACTTTCACCGCTGCTGCCGCCAAACCAACCACAATTGCTGATAAGAAAGCAGCATAATATTACTGAAATAGCTAGATGAAGGCGTTTCATAATTTTGTCCTAACGAAATGATTTTGTCCTAGAGTTATCCGAAACAAACGGATTTGATTTTATGTAAGATTTTGAAAAACAATAGTTGTATGAAAATCTCGAAACGATGAAACCTTTTCCCATTACTCTTCATTTTTTATGTGGGAAAAGAATTGTAGAAAAGCCATTAATTTGTTGCTGGCATATTTAATGATCCCTCTCTTATCTTTTTACGTTTCTTATACGAAAATGTTTCCATAATTATTTAAATTTATATGTGTTTTTCTATTTTCTAAGTTGATGCTTTTTGTTGGGTTTTTGATTTTGCATAACCCGCAATATTTGTAAAAAAGTTTTCAAAAACGAGGCGGGCATTACGTTGAACTCTTGTAGAGGCTTCATGATTGGGAGTGCTAACCAACTCATGCGCTGCAAGACGTTCTTCACCCCGCAAGCTGAGCATATATTCTTTTGCCCATCTTGCTGATTCATTGGCATCTACATCAAAATGAAACTGCAAACCGAAGACCTTTTCACGATACTGAAAGGCTTGGTTTTCACAACTGGCCGAATAAGCAAGATGAATAGCATCTTTTGGTATCTCAAAACGGTCGCTATGCCATTGAAAAACTTCAAACTCTTCGGGTAGGCCGCGAAATATGGACGAAGATTTACCTTGTTTCGTAAGGTTTACCGTCATCCAACCAATCTCTGAGTAGGCATTTTTCTCCACTTCGGCCCCTAACACCTGTGCGAGAATTTGCGCACCAAGGCAGATCCCCAAAATGGGCAAATTTCGATCAACCGCTTCTTTTATAAACTCCTTCTCTGTAGACAAATAAGGGTATTTCTCTTCTTCATCCACGTTCATCGGGCCGCCCATAATCACAATCGAGCCAAAATCATCCGGTGATTCGGGCAATGAATCCGATGTAAATAAGTCACGAATTTCCAAGGGAATGTTCCGTTCTTTGAGAAATGCCGCTATGGTTCCTGGCCCTTCAATCGTTATGTTTTGCAGAAAAAGTACAGGTTTCATAAAGCCCTACCAAACATGGAATGAATTTTCTGTATGAAGTGTAGTAGTTTGAGATGGTTATGGAAGGAGAATTTATTGATTCGGCAAATAGAAAAATTTATTAGTAATACTGGATCAAAATTTTCACTTTTCAATTCATCCGAATCGGATTTCTCGCTGCGATAGGAAATTATTATTTAATATTGGTTGAAGCATTTTAATTGCTTCACTTGCGCACTAGTACTTCATGACATTTGATTTTGTTGGTACAAAGGGTAGCATCGGCTTCCAGCCGGTGTGTGTTTTACGAAACAATTCCCAATTTCAATTGTCATAGAGTTCTAGTACAATATATTCAGCCGGAAAAAAGAGACGGTTGCTCAGCCAATAATGACAGTACATGTATAAAAAAGATCGATTGAATCTTTTAACAAAAGCTGCTGTAGTAAAAAGTTACAACAAAGAAGCTGCTGGAGAATCGAGCCACAAGACCGCATTCTCGTGTTTGCGTAGAATAGACGCGGGACAGGCTGTTTCGATGTCGCCTTGTAACGCTTTTTTCACCGCATAGGCTTTGCGCTCATCAGGCACCACACAACTAATGGCTTTGCTGCGCATGATTGCAGGGATGGTTAAAGTAATGGCCTGTTTGGGAACTTCACTTATGGAGGGGAACCACCCTTCGCCATATTGTTGTTTGCGGCAGGCTTCATCCAATTCAACAATTTTGACCCACTTGGGATCTTGAAAATCGGCTGCCGGTGGATCGTTAAAAGCAATATGGCCATTTTCACCTATCCCGATGCAGGCCAAATCTAT
>CAZEZQ010000326.1:0-6436 GCA_964516245.1 uncultured bacterium
CGGCGGGAGCTTCGCCCTCCCCACGGCACCAACCGGCTCGGCGGGAGCCTCGCCCACCTAATGATTTCGTATAAGGAATTTTATTGCTATAAATTCATGTGTGATAATTCACTAGACTTTTGTCTATCATGCCAAAAATGAAATTCTGATGAAACGGAACAAGCAGAAAACTGCTCTTTTTTTGTTGCTTTTCTTCAACTGCTTTCACTAGCACAAAATGCTTTAACCATTTTGCATACGCAATTAGCAGGCAGCGCTTGCCTAGTTACTCAGGATTTTTACATTACCGTAGGAAATTAATGAGGGATTGCTGCAACACCCGGGCCGAGGCGGAGAGGGCTGCTTGGAAGGCGTTCTGGGCAAGATTGAAGTCCGTAATTAATGCGGCCAGGTCGGCATCTTCGACGCGGGATAAATCTTGCCGCAAGAAGTTTTCGCTATTATCCAGCATGATATCCGCCGAATCCAGGCGGTTCAAACGTGAGCCCAAAATAGTACGGGTGTTCAAAACTTTATCGAGATCGATATCCAAATCTTCAATGGCCTGTTGAATCGCTTCGGTGTCGTCGTTGCGCATGGCCCGTTCCAAATCTTTGACTGTGCTGAATAGATTGTGCTCTTCAATTTCAGTCACACTGCCTTCGCCATTTAGACCAATCACTCCGGCCGTGTCTTGTTCGCTTACATAAGGTTCCAATCCTTGCGCTTGGGTATCGGTGGCAGCGGTGTATCCAGCCAGCCCGATAATTTGAGTGAATCGGGTTGCCGCTGTTGTCCCGGTAGTGTCATCCGCCGGATCGATAAAGATCGTGTGGCCATCGAAATTGCTCACTACATTCAGTGTGTTGCCCGCGGGCGGACCAATGTCTGTAAAGTTGGCCGTAAGCAAACCTTTCCCTGGCCCAGACTCACCATCGATGGCATCGATCCGGTCGACAATATCTTGAATGGTATCTGTAGGATCCACAGCAATGCTATATTCTTCCAATGTGCGCCCTGAGTTATCCCGTACTTCGATAGTGAACTCGCCCGCAGACGCTGCTGGCGCTTCGACAGCGACCGTGTTGCCTACAGTCAGACCCACATCAGAACTCAAAGCCTTGGGTGGTGGAGGGGTGAACAAACCCAGGTCTCGCGCGATTGTGCCATCCGCCATATCCATCACTTGAAGACGGTTGTCATGATCGATTAAAGAAGTGATATTGATGCCGGTCCCGTTTTCATTGATTTCGGCTTTCACCCCCGCTTTGGAATCATTGATGGTCTGAATAACATCTCCCACAGTTTGAGTCTCACGCAAATCTATAGCTTCAGAATTGCCGTTGTTTTCAATTACGATAAACCCTTCGTTGGTGGTGCTATCCAACCCGGCGGGCAATGGATCGGGACGCCGGATGCCCAAACTGCCGGTGGTTGGATCTCCTGGATTGGGATTGACAGTGGGGTCGATCACAGCGCCGGGGAGATCATCGAGCAGAGTATCCATCTCGATTTTATCGGTGCGGGTTACGGTACGGGTACCGGTGACGGGTTGAATGCTCACCTGAGTGGTGATATCCCGGCCAAAGAGTTTGCGGACACTCTCCACTACAAATTGATCCACACTCTCCACTGCCGATATGCCAATGCCGGTGCGGTCCGCATTGATGAACGCCGTCGCCCGGCCTTGAAGTTGAGGATGATTGTTGATCAGGCTCAACATATCTTCCAGCCGCGACCCGGGGATGTCATCGGCATTGCCCGGCACGCCATCGAAATCGATCCCGGTGGTTAGGGCACGCATATCAATGTCGATCACTTCATCATCAATCGTGATTCGAATGGCTTCGAGATCATCCACAAATTGGGGATTGTTATTACTATCCACCGCTTCATTGCCATCCGCATCGATATCGCTGATCGCCATATTGTCGGCAAACGGAATGGCAGGTTCATCATCGGGGCCGGTGTTGGCGGCGGCAAACAAAAAGGCATCTTCTTTCAGCTGAAAGGCTCCTCTCTGTGGAGGGGGAACCAGAGTGCCGTCTAATAACGGATCTTCTACAGGAAACCCAAAATTGAGCGCCCGTTGATTTTCTATGCGGCGATGCATTCCCAAAGCACTAAGCAAATTGGCTTGTTGAGGGGTTCCCGGTGGATATCCGATTTGTTTGGCTCCATCTTCGAGATCCAATGCATCCGAGCGGCGCGATGTAATGACCAACTGATTTTTGCTATTGATGCTGGCAACAACATCATCCACCTTATCGTTAATGCGGTTTTGCACGTCTTCCAATGAATCTTTCGAAAGATCGACTTCGATTTGCACCCCATAAATACGAAACCGGGCCAGATTGTTGTGCGGCGTGCCCGGAAAATTGTTTGGATTGGGCGAACGATCCACACTGGCTCCAGGGACCGATTCAGGCAGCGGCGGCAAATTTGGGAAAGCATCATGAGCCAATCGCAATTGCTCGGCCAAAGGCGCACTGGAATCTTGGAGCCCCACTGAGGCTGTAATTTGATTCGGCGTATGCAGAAAGGCCTGGTTGCCATTGATGTTGGTGGTAATTTCAAATCCCTTGCCGATAGTTACATTGCGTTTGAAATCATCTCCTTTGTATTTCACGACACCGTCTTTGATGACAAAGGGTTTCGATTTCGTCTGGCTGCCTCCAAAGATAAATTGTCCGTTGAAGTTCGAATTGGAAAGATCCATTATCTGTCCAAACAATTCTTCAACCTGCTGGCCCAGGGCCTGACGCGCGGGAGTATCCAAATCGTTCGCTCCCCGCACCGCCAGCGAACGTATTTCCTGTAACACTTCGGTGAGGCTATTGAGCGAGGTTTCACTAAGTTCCAAATTGGTGCGCGCATTGCCCACATTGTTTTGAAACACGCGGCTCTGATGTATGTTGGAGCGCAAATTCAACGCAAGAGGGAACGCGCTGGCATCGTCAGAAGGATTGTTGATGCGGCGGCCAGTGGATAGTTGGTCTTGAATGCGGGCCACATCACGGATGTTCTGCTGCAAATTGGCTAGCGTTCGATTGCTGAGTAAATTTTGTGTGATACGAACCATCGTGCATCCCTCATTGTTTCACTTATCGGCCAAGTTGATTGATAACGATATCCAACATTTGGTCGACCGTGGATATGATTCGCGCCGAAGCCTGAAACGCTTGTTGAAAGCGAATAATGTTCACCGATTCTTCATCAAGCGACACCCCCGCGTTGTCTTCTTGCAACGCTTCGAGCTCATTCAAAATGGCTTTGGTAGTATTTAAAGATTGTTTAACCTGTTCCCCTTCAGAACCCATACGTGAAATCATCGTGCGGTAAAATTCACCTGGAGTTCGATCGTCGATCACATTTTGATCTTCGAGTTGGGCCATGGCCAAAGCCGATTCGTTATTTCCTGTGGTTCCATCCGCCGAGGCGGCCAGCAAGTTTGAATTCTCTACAATTTCATTGTTGACTTGTATGGTTCCTGCATCGTTGCCGGTAAACAGGCCATTGAGTCCCGCCGCTGTGAGAAAATGGCTGCTATCACCAGCAAAACTGAATTGATCGGTCCCCGATGTAGTGATACGGATGCCCTGATCTACAATCAGTTCCGCCCGTACAATCCCACCGATATTGTCACCCACCGCAATGGGCGAATCGGCGCCCATAATGGGTGGATCATCGGTTTGGCTCAACACCGGCCCATCGGCAAACCCGAGAGCGGAAAGCACCAAGCTGTCATCGCTGCGAAAAGTAAATTCAGAATCATTCAAGGTTTCGACTTGAATCTGGCTGCGGCTGGAATCGGTCGGGTCTTTTACAATCGACGCCCGCACGGGTGCTCCAGAATTCCCCGCCGCGGTATTGATGGCATCCACAATCCCCTGAAGAGATAGAATACCATTCGATACCGAAGGATCGGCTTGAATAGGAACTTCAACAATTTGAGTCACAGTCCCCTGTTGATTGGCGACCACAATTTCGAAACTGCCATCGGTAAAGGGCTGGCCATTAATATCTCCAAACCCGCTAATGTCTTCTAACCCCATAGCCTCGATCAGGCCGGTATCATCATTCTGAAAGAAAAAACTCCGGTTGTTATTGGCAGTGATGATAAATTCATTGTCGGGAGTAATCTGAACATCCAAGTTGGGATCGATCGCTTCGATCGCGACTTCGAGTTCATCCAACGTATCGATCCCCGCCGGATCAATGTTTATCGTATTTACTGTGGGAACGTTATTATTATCGATCAAAACAAATTCAAACGAACCGCTGCTGATCACATTAGGAGGCGGTCCAGGAAAAGTGGGAGAGAAATTGGGGCTGCCGCCACCCAAAAACGATGCTGACGAGAGGCCGCTAAACGTCGTTGTGCTTTCGGTGGTGTTCCCGCCGGTTAACGGCAGCGATGGGTCGGTCATGGGGAAATCGAACGCCTGAATCAAACCGGAGGTATCGTTTTGAATCGAAAGGGTTTCATCGCTATCGACCGGTTTTATTTGAAGGCGCGTGAGAGTAGGGTCATCTTCGTCCGGCACCAGATTGGCCCGGATGCGGCCGTTGCCAGCGGTTTGGATGGCATTGGCAAGATCCGCCAAGGTATCGGTATCATTGAAATTGACTGTGAATGGATCGATCACGCTTGTTGAGAGATCAGAATCAATGGCTTGGCCCGCTACATCCTTCATAAAAATATCAAACGAATGGGCGCCGGGCGTTTCGGCTATGGGGGCGCCATTCGCAATCGTAAGAGCATTTAAGGCCAGGGGCAGTTCGGCAGGTGGAATGGTTTCGCCAGACAAGGCTTCGTTGACAAACACCGGTTCAAACGTGAAAGCCGAACGGGCCTGGCTGGCCACACCGTCACTGCGGTCAATCCGTTCAGTAATATCGAAGAGGGTATCGTCGGTATTGACTTTTACTGAAAACGTCCCTTTTTCGTTATTGTTTTCATCGGCGGTGCGGATGTTGAACTCACCATTTTGAACAGGAAATTCTTTCTCTACGTTGCCCCGGGACAAGGGATTGTTATTGAAGATTCGGTCCAAAGTGCGAATGGTATCGGGTTCGGTGGTTCCACGCGGAACCTTGAAAGTGCTTTCAATTTCGTTGTAGCCTTCCAAACCAGATGAAGCGCTGTGAATTTTGTTGACTTCGCGAATGATGCCGTTGGCCAGTTCGTCCAAATCATCGAGTAGTGATGGAATCAGCCGGTCTCGGGCATCCAACACGGCCCCGAGTTTGCCTTCACGAATATCGTCATCGATGGTGAACAATCCCGTTTCATCCAAACGCAGACTTTTAATATTGATATCTTCCAACCGTTTTGAAACTTCCAACTGAAGAGGGTTGGTCGTGAGATGATCGACCAGCCACTGCCCCTCAACTGAAATGTTCATAATTCCAGATGCGTCTTCCACTGTTGTAATTGGAATTATTCCCGAAAGTTTTTTCAATATCCGGTCGCGTTGATCTTGAAAATCATTGGCTTCCACATTTTCAGCGCTTTGTATGGAAGCGATTTTGCTGTTCATTGTAACCAAATCGTTTGATAGTTTATTGATTTGTGTGGCCATTTGCTCAACCCGGCCGTTGAGCTCTTTCAACAAAGCAAACATTTGCTCGCGCACAAAGTTGAAGGTTTCGGATAATATCTGTGTGTTTTCTATAACTGAAGTACGAACTTCCGGCGATTCTGGCGTGTTGGAAAGATCGTTCATCGAACGAAAGAAACGCGAAATCGCATTGTTCAAACCACCTGCATTGGTGGGTTCGTTCGATTCAGAAATGGAATCCAATGGATCGTTGATAATGGCTTCAAGCCGGGTGAAGATACGCTCCATCTCTTCGTTAAAAGAAGTCTTGCTTTGGGACGCGCGAATTTGCGTTTCGAGAAAAACATCCCGAAGACGCTCAATCGTGGTCACTTGCACACCATTCCCAAATGCCCCATTGGGCAAGACAATCGGGTCTACCGTCGTCTGCACCATGCGCTGGCGCGTAAAGCCTTCTGTATTCGCATTGGCAATATTATGCCCGGTGGTGTCTAAACCCGCCTGCGCGGCGTTTATGCCAAGTGCGCCAATATTGAGTATCCCATACAGTGAAACCATCGATATGGTCCTTCGGCGGAAGAAACCGCTCCATAGAAGCACAAAACCCGGCAAGACTTGCCGCCTTTTGCACTTCGAGATGTCTGATAAGCCCATATAATGCAACCCGTGTGCCCGGCAATACAAAACAGTTTAATTAGCATGTAAATATCATCATTGTAATGCAGGCAACCTGCCTGCATTTATTGTGGCGCAGGCATCTTGCCTGCATTACCAAAAGGAGGGCGAGGCTCCCGCCGAGCCGCCCACACATCGACTGGGTGGCAAGGACAAGTGTTGTTTGTCTGCCCTTGTGCTGCTCATATGAAACACCTTGGTTTATTCAGTAAGCCCCC
>CAZEZQ010000327.1:0-6424 GCA_964516245.1 uncultured bacterium
CAGTGACCGGCTCGGCGGGAGGATCAGGAAAGTACCGAACGATCGCCTATACAAATAAATTGAATTGTGAAATTTGCTTATGGTACATTACGCCACAATATCGATGTTGCGATTGTTGTTCGGCTTGTCTGATGGTTTTTTTTCTTGTGCGTGTTTGCGGCTGCGGCGGTAGTAGCCGCCACCGGCGTTGTCTTTGCCTTCATACTGGCTGGTTTGGCCGATTTTGTGGCTAAACGGTTCGATATTGGTTTCGGGACGATTGTTTGTAACTGTATTAAACATTTCCGCCTCCTTTTTGAGGCCTTGTTACACCTAGTGTCGACTCGTTTCGTTACAAACTTGAGCCCAAGAAAAATAGTTGATCTTGATGGGCTACGCGAATATAGAACAACAAACAACAAATTCGCTTTTAGCCCATCCTACTTGCTGTATCCAATAAATATTCCATTTTATAAATTTCTATTTAGTATTGAATCTTCTAGTAGTTCATGATATTTGAAATTATGGGTTATATATGGACCTAAAGGACCCAATAGACATAAAGGACACGTTAGTTTTAAAAGAATTTCAGGGTTGTTGCAAGAAAAGCACACCGGCTAGAAGCCGATGCTACCCTTTGACAAAATCAAATGTCATGGAGTACAAGGCTTGATTGAGAAAAATTTTATGGAAACTTCTCGATTATTTATTTCCCGCTGCGCCGCCGCAAGTGTGTTAACAACTCCACATGCGGGGTTTGGGGGAACTGATCGAATAGCTCTGTAGATACGATTTCATATTGCTCGCTCAGTTTGGCCATATCTTCTACACCCCGGCGGGGGCTGCAAGACACATAGAGAATGTTTTGAAAAGGATGATCCAAAACAGCCCGCAGCACTTTGGGATGGAGCCCGGATCGGGGCGGGTCGACCACCAGGGTATCATAGTGGCTCCAATGGTCTTTCATTGATTTTTCTGCCTGAATAGAAAGCAATTTGACATTTTGGGGCGGCTGATTCATACGCCCGTATTGCACGGCTTCATCAACTGACTCAATGCCCAACACCTGCTCGAACAAGTTTGCCAATAGGATCGAAAACGTTCCTATCCCGCAATACAAATCCAACAGTTTTTTCCTGCTGGAAAAGGTTTCGATGCGGCTGCGAAGCCACTCCACCATTTTCTCGGCCATGCATGGATTGGGTTGAAAGAACGATCGCGGCCCCACCAAAAACTCACGCCCAAGGATGCTCTCCCGATAATGAGGCAGGCCGTCTAGATGGATGGGTTCACCATCTGAATCGTCATTCTGTGGATCGTTGTTAATCAGATGATTGATGCTGGTTAGCTCATCAAGATTGGCCCACAAATCACGTGGGAGTTCCATCGAGTCTGAAACGATGTTGATCATCACATCGGCAGTATGGATGCCACAGCGCACAATCAAATAACGCAGACCTGGAGTTTTTTTTTTGCTATCACGAAAAGGGAGGCCCAGTGCTATGGCTCTGTAGTGAATTTCAAAAACCAAGTCGAGCGCTTGGGGTGGGATCAGGCGGCATTCTTCCAAATCAACCACTGTATGCCATTTGCCCGCCTGGCGCAGGCCCAAGCGGTCATCGAACCACCAGACGTAATCCATACGGCTGCGGTACGAATATTCTGGTGAGCCATTGACCGGCAGCGCGGGTACATCCATGTGATAGTGCTCGAACAATCGTTCGACCGTTTCTTGTTTCAAGCGCAGTTGATGTTCATAGGCGATATGCTGCCAGGAGCAGCCTCCACAAACACCGAAATGTTTGCAGCGCGGCTGGGCGCGGTGAATGGAGGGAGTGATGACCTCATCAAGCGAGCCCAATTTGCGTTTTTGTTTTTCGGCATGCACTTGTTCACCGGGGATCGTAAAAGGCACGATCAATTGGCCGCCGGTATCGGTCGTGCCCACTCCCCGGCCTTTTTTGTCGACCGATTCAATCGTAACTTCGCGGATGTTTTTCTGAGTATCGGTGTTCAAATCTGTTGTCTCCTATGAGCGGGTGCTTAGAGTTTTTGCTTGATCACGGTAAGATGATTGTCAATTTAATTACGCATGGCTCAAATTCATAAAACCATTCAATTTGCTTGAGGAGAAAAAGCGCAGGGAATGAACCAATCATCGAATACGCGGCCTGTGCGGCTGCAGGCTTTTTTTTCGAGTGTTAGCCAAAACCGCATAGCCCAGCAAACCGCGATTGCGCTTACGATTCTACTGTTTACTGTGTTATTCGTGCAGGGGTATGGCAAGACCTTTCGCGAAGAAGGGAATGATTTTACCAGTTATTTACGGGCTTCCACCATGCTCTTGCAGGGAGAAAACATCTATCAATCCCAGTTATACTATCCTGCTTTGTATCCACTGTTTCTTCCACTGGTGGTGTCTCCACTTCTCTATATACCCAAAACCCTGGCTTATTGCCTTTGGTACGGTTGTAGTGTTGCTGCACTGCTTGTTTCGATCAAATTGTTATTTTCGAATGAAATGCAGCAGCCAAAAACAACCCTCGCCGTACCCCTGTTTCTTGTATTGCTGGCGTATATCCCAATCATCCAAAACAACATGTTGAATGGGCAGGTGAATTGTTTTGTCTTATTATTTTCTCTGTTATTTTTGAAGTATTATGGTGAAAGACATTCATTGTTGGCCGCTGTATTTCTGGGGATGGCAATCTCGTTAAAATTGGTTCCGGTATTGTTTTTTTTATTTTTGCTATTGCGAAAGCAATGGAGATTGGTGATGGCCGCTTCGGCATTTGCCATTGGAGTGTGTTTGATACCCACCGTATTTTTGGGTGAGGAAATCTTCGGGGCATACTATGATTTGTTTGTGCTGAAAGTGGCTCCCTGGTTGTTCGATGCCACGATCGAACACACGATAGAACGCCATTTTTCACTGTATGGTTTTCTCGCTACGCATTGGCCGGTACTGTTCGGTTTTGTATGGGTGAAATGGCTCTCGATGGTGTTCATAGGGATGATTCTGTTAATGGTGGAATGCTTGCAAGAGCGGAACATAAACTTGTGGTGGACAGTTTCGTTGTATTGGCTGGCGATTTTGCTAATCTCGCCAATTTCTGAAACTCATCATCTGCTATACAGTTTGCCAGCATTGGCTTTGTTGGTGCATCGGGGTATTTTTGTGAGATGGAATCTTGCGCCGTGGGTTTGGTTTGGAATCTTTGGGTTTCTTATTGTTTATTATATTGGGCATTTTACACGGTCGAGCGCTTTTCTTTTTGGTGCGATTGTTATTTTATTCGGGGTAAACATCTGCATGCTGCTCTCGCAAGGGATTCAGGATGAGTGAAGAACAAACCATAAGCGCAACTTCTTCTATCTGGCTTAAGGTGTTATTCATCGAATTGGCCGCCATATTCTTTTTTGTATCTGCCGGACGTTTCGAAACTGAGATCTTTGGGATCTATATTTCTACCGGTTATGACGCGTATAAGCTGTTTCCCATCGTGGCAATAACCTGGGTGATATGGAGATGGCAGTATCCTTCCCGTCCCTGGCCAAGGCCTGTGTTTCTGGCCCCATTGTCGGCGTTTTTTTTGTGTACGGTGTTAGCGGGAGCCTCATCATCACAACCGTATGAATCGTTTCCTGATTCGTTGGAATGGCTGGCGTATACTTTGTTTTATTGCGTGTTGATCGACTTGCCCTGGACGCGGCGTTATTTCACTTGGGCAGCCACCGGGTTTTTGTTGGGGATTTTTTATTTGACGGGTGTAGCACTGACAGAATATTTCGTGGCATGGCAAAACGAAGAATTGCCGCGGGTAAGCGCCACTTTCGATTTTCCCAATGCCTTGGGGGCGTTTTCGTTGCTAGGGCTCGCCTTGCTTGCCTATCTCTTGTATTGTTCTTCTTTTATCACACAAAAGGCATTGGTATGTGTAGCGATTGCCGGCTTGCTGTTTTGCGGCGTCGTATCGCTATCGCGGGCTACTTATTTGGGTTTGTTTGTGGCGGCAGCGGTTTTATGGTGGTATGGCAACCGCAGCATGAAGAAATGGACGGCAATTGCTTTAGGCGTAGTATTGCTTGCAGCGATGTTTTGGGCTCCACAAGTGATCCAGCGCTTTCAAAATTTCAATGCGGAGATCGAACAAAAAGAGCTCGCCTCGCGCTTTTATATTTGGCCCGCCATTCTGGATCAAGAGGTGCCGGAATTTTCGTTTTTCGGTGTTGGGCTGGGGCCGGTCATCGGTGAACGCATGGCCAATCGAAATGCGGCAGAGCCGAACCCCCATGCGCTAACCGAGGCTTGGCATCCCCACAATTTGTATATGTATCTATTCTTTGCCACTGGGCCGGTAGGGTTATTCGCTTATGGGTGGTTGATCTGGTGCGTATTTTTTGTGTTCTATAAGAATCACTCCACTCAGACCATTATTTTGCAAGCCGGCCTCTTGGCTTTTTTGGTTCACCAAATTTTCGAGGTCCATCTGATGGTGGGTAATATCCCTATCGTGTTTTTCTCGCTGCTTACAATAGCCGACCGGATCGAACAAGCAAATGATGAACTCCACTGATACGCGATTTACGATTCCCCGATTCCTTGTTATCGCTTTGGCGATCGTGCCCGCATCGTACAACTGGGATTTCGCCAAAGCCTGGGCATTGCTTTTGATGGGGATGCTGATCGGTGTGTTTCTCAAGCCGGGTTTGTTACAAAAGAGACTTGCGGCGTTTCTTTGGTTTGCTTTGACGGCTTCATCTTTATGGCCGCTCTTATTATGGCTCACATTACCTGGATGGGTGGTATTTTTGATTTGGTTGGTTTTTAGCGGGTTGTGGGTGTTTGAGATTGCCTATCCGATACGTGAAACATGGGACCACGATTTCTATTGGCCGCCGCAGAAGGTGGTTGGAAGCCTTCTCACACTTGCAATCTTGCTTTTATTGGCTATTCATTACGGGATTAATTCTTTTCTGAACAAAACGTTTGAGATGGATTGGTGGGTTCCGGCCTTTTGGGGGATGATCGCGTTTCTGTTGTTTTACCCGGCAAAATTGCATATCGAATTTTCATCACAAGAGAAAAAAAGGATTGGAGCATTCGCAACTGTTTTGGTGGTATTGATAATGGCTTGCCAATGGAAGAATCATATTGATTTGAAACACAGATATTTGGTGCTTAGTTCAGACCATGATCCGGCTCTTTATCAAGGCCTCGCTCAAGAAAGTTTTCGCATGGGATTTGAAGAAATCGGCGCCAAATCGGCTGTTGCTTATGCAGACTATTTGTTGGCGCAAGATGAATGGCCTTCGGCAATACGTTATCTACGTTCTCAATGGGAACATGCCAACCGGGATGGTTTTGCTGAGGCTTTTTACCGGCCCAATATGAAAGGGGGAGACAATCTTTTTTACTTTGCGCTGTGTTTTGGCGCCGCATTGCAATTGCAGCCTGGCGAGCAGGCGATTGCTTTTGAAGTGGACCGTTCTCAGAAAAACCTGTATGTCTTAACGTCGTTGGGGCGCCTGTTGAAATTGAACAGCAACTGTTCATTGGTTGTTGACTTGGAGAAGCCGGTACTTGGTTTTGATTATGATCACTCGCAAACAAGATTGGCCATTCTTTCGCCAAACGCCATACATATTGTTTCTGTAAATGACGGCTCTTCTCATGTCCCCATTTCTGAATCGCGAGTTTGGCAAGATATCGCTTTTCGCAGTTCAAACGAATTATGGCTTTGCGATGTTTTTGGCCGAATTGAGAGTTATATGTTGATTGATGAAGCGTGGCAGCATAATAAAACTGTTTTCCCGCCATTGTGGGGCCAAGAGCAGAATGCGCAGTCGATGCTTTTGATACCTGAAGCCGAAGCCTGTTATCTTCTGGACCAGTTTGGAGCGGTGCATTTGCGGGGGGAGTTTGAATTGGAGTTGGATTTGGATCACCATTACCACGCTGGACGGCCTGTAATGCGTGGTTTGGAATTTGCTTCGGATGATAGTGATGCCAATCAATTGCTGCTCTTGAACCAAGATGGCTGGGTCTATTATTTGCCGCCCGATAGCAAAGCCATGCAGGTGTTGTTCCCCCCTGGAGAAGCAGTCGACTTTATCTATCTACCCAAAGTCAACACGATCTTGCAATTGTACCGCCACGGTTGGATTGTGCCCTTCGTTGTGCCACAGGGCGCCCCCGTGTATCCCAATGAAAAAATTTACCGGATCAACACTGCAAACACACAAACTCAAGTTCAAACATCGCAATAAAGAGTTTGCATAAAATTCTGTTCGTTGTGAGGGGGAGGGCGAGGCTCCCGCCGAGCCGCGATTGTTTGATCAATCTCATTATAATGACGAAGCGGCAAAAAGTCTGATCCATAAAACGGCCACACAATATATTGTAATGTGGGTATCTAATCTGTACTTTATGTTGTTGCAGGCG
>CAZEZQ010000328.1:0-5806 GCA_964516245.1 uncultured bacterium
GTCCTCGCCTGCAACTACATACAGCGCAGGCGTCCTCGCCTGCAACTACATACAGAGCGGGCGGGACGCCTGCGCTCCAAGATGTGGTACAACAAATTGCTGGATTTTACTTTTTGCCGGATCGTATTTTCTCGAAACTCCCCAAATTTAAATTGTCATAGAATACAAGTAATAGCATATTTTTGTAGGGATTTGAATTGGAGTCGGCACTCGAGTAGGGGCACGTTGCAACGTGCCCCTACAGAAGTTGGTGTGAATGATGTTTTAGCGTATAAAAATTACACGATAAGGGCATGCGGCAATGTGCCCTTTGCAATAATTCATTATTAACGGATATCGTCGCCAAATCCGTGATCGTCCTGCTCGTTAGGACCCAGGCTGCGTACGTCAAAGTATGTTTCCCGTTCGGTGTCAAACCGTTCATACCGAAAAGGCACCCCCCAATAATCGCTTCGTGGAGTGGATTGAGGTAGATAGGGGCCTTTCCATCCTGCAATGTTGTACGGTTCGAACAAAGCGTCTAGCCCATGCTCTGGATTTGGATAAGTGCCCGTGTCAAATTCAAAGCGTTCAATCGCTTCATGATACACACCGAAAATCTCACCCAGGCTTCTCGTTTCTGGTGGAAACGCCATCGAGGGATCAAGCGTGATTCGATAAGGGTGCAAGACAGGTACGGAAGGATATTCGTCAAACGTTTTCAGTGGCGGCAATACCGGTTCCAATTCCACAACCAAAGGTTCCGGTGTCCATTCATCCCAGTTCTCAATGGTCTGCTGGATTTCATCCAAATTCTCAGTGGGATGCACTTTCAAGCGAATGGAACCCGGCGATACATCCACCGCTTCTCCTACCGCCGCATTCACCGGCACTTCGGTTGAGCGCCAAAATTTCGTATCGCTGTTCCCTTCTACATGAACAATGTTCACGGCGCCCGTTCGTGAAAGGCTGTTTGTGTAAAAAACTCCCTGTTGCACAATCATTTGGGCTGAATTGATTATAAACTTCACCCGTTTCCAACTATCTGGCGTATCGCCAATTTTCGTCCAAAATGCCCCCTCGGATAAATTCAAATCGATCACATATGTTTGGGCGCGGTTCACCCCAATTTCATCGAAGCGAATGCGGGTTTGTCCTTCCAAACCAATCACACCCACATCACCGATCGAGAGTGTAATTCGAGAATTGGGAGAAACCACTAACATATTCCCCATCGGTACCGGTTCGCCTTCGCGCAATGCCTTGCGATTCCCCTGGTTGTAGGCAGTGATATCTTCATACAAATATCCCCACCCTTTTACAGTTTTGGCTGCCAGCGGGAACTGTTCTTGTGTTTCGTCCGTTTCCTCATCAGGAGTGGTATCATCTATATCTTTGGTTGCCACTACCGACCCCTCTTTCATCAATTCATCCAATTTTCTTTGAGTTTCCTCGCTGGAAGCCCCATAGTAAGGGGTTTTTTCCACCCGGCTGACAACTTGCCTATTGATTAATACATTCGAATTGGAAATTTGTACACGAATAAATTGCTGCCCAGAGGTTGTATCGGCGCTTTCAGAGAGAACTCTGCATTGCAATGTTGTCCCGTCGTTGAAATAAACCATGTCGGCACAAGCCATCTCAATTACGTTAAGCATGGCGCTTATGAATGGAATCAATAGAAATGAAATACATTTTGAAGTTCTCATGATTGGGCTTCCTCTTGCTTTTCTGCCTGTTTTCCTTCACAAATACGGCGATTAATTAAACTGGCGGCATAGCCAGCACCAAAGCCATTATCAATATTCACAACACTGACCCCTGCGCTGCAACTGTTTAGCATGGTCAGTAAAGCCGATATGCCTCCAAAATTCGCCCCATACCCAACCGATGTGGGCACGGCTATGACTGGAATCTCAACCAGCCCGCCTACCACACTCGGCAGCGCGCCTTCCATCCCCGCCACAACAACAATCGCATTGGCGGTGCGAATCAGATCAAGCCGCCCCAACAATCGGTGTATCCCTGCCACACCGACATCAGACAACTGTGTAACCTTCGAACCGGTATAACGGGCTGTCACAGCCGCTTCTTCTGCCACCGGCAAATCTGACGTTCCTGCGCAGATCACAACCACATGCCCTACACCCTCTTTGATCTCACCCCGGCTCATGACAAAACAACGGGAACGGTCGTAAAACATAGCTTCCGGCAAAGCCTGCTTTAATTCTTCCAATGCCTCGGCTTGGATCCGCGTTCCCAATACCGAATGGCCATGCGATTGCAAACGTTGAGCAATGGATATAATTTCATCGTTCAATTTATTTTGGCAATAGATCACTTCGGGCACACCTTGCCGCAATTGCCGGTGGTTATCCAAAGTGGCAAATCCCATTTCTTCGTACGGCAGATTTTTTAGTTGTTGAAACGCTCGTTCAGACGAAACGGTCCCTTGTTCTACCTGATCCAACAACTCACGAATTTTTTCTGGTATCATCAGTCCTCGTTATTTATATCGATTTTATCGATTTATATTCAGTGCCTAATTTTATTGCGACATTTATTTTGTTCATCCAATTCCATATGTTTTTTCATCTGGCTCATATACACAATGTTGAGTAGAAGAAACAAAAATAGAATACCTCTATAACTATGGTATAACGAAACACAAAAAATATCCAATTCTTTCACTAAATTTTACCCAGCCTATAAACGAAAGGCTGAAGCATACCGCTTCAGCCTTAACAATTCTTTTGGAGAATCCACTACGAAGCGGAGGCAATTTGATGTAACATTTTTTGGGCTTCTTCATGTTCGGGAGAACGTTTCAAAATTTTCTCCAAATGCCTTTTGGCTGCTTGAACATTGCCTTGTTCAATGTCTTTTTTGGCTTCCAAATAAATGAAATGCAACTGTTGTTTTTCGTCTTCGGCCTCGCTTTCGAGTTCCTTGCTTTCTTGTACCAGTTCCGGTTTGTTCACGGCCTGGGCCAAGTTTCGAGTGCGCTGGGCCAATTCAATGGCTTCATCAAATTTGCCCTGGCGGATGTAATCGCGGGCCGTATCTAGATTTTGATTGGCGATTTCCAGGCTTTTCTCCAAGCGTTCTTGTTCGCGGGCTTTGGCTTCTTGCCTCAAAATTTCCATCTGGACCGGATCGTTCAAGATTCTCTGAACTTTCTCTTGGAAGTATTGGGCGGTGCTATGCTGCGGCGCCCTTTTCAAAGCGTTCGTGACATTTTGATTAGCCAACTGAAATTGGTTGTTTTCTAAATTTTGTTCGGCTTCAACAACCAGTTCATTGGCATAGCGAATATCTTGTATCGTACGCTCCAAATCGGCAATTTCCTGAAGCAGAGACCGTTTTTCACTCTCGAGCCTATCAATTTCGTTTTGATGGCTTTTTTTCAGATTCGCGAGCGCCACTTCTTTGTCTTCTTTGATGCTTTTGCTGGTCTCTTGAGCGAGTTTTAATTTTTCCCGAAGATCGTTTACGCGCTGGCGCTCTTCTTTGATTTGGATATCTTTTTCTTCAATGGTGGCTTGCAAATCAGAAACTTTCTTTTGCGTCTGATTCAGCAGGCTTTGAAGGGTTTTCGATTTTTGGGCTTCGTTGCTTAAAACTTGTTTTTCTTGATTCATCTCTGAAATTCTCTGTTTCAGGCCATGAATTTCATTGCGCCGTTGTTCGTGCAAGTTGTCAATTTCTTTTTTTCGTTCTTCGGCGATCGTTTCCAATTGATCTATTTTCCCCAAAATTTCATTGAGACCGCCTTCAGGGAATTTGGAATTAATGGCTTCGTATTTGCTCTTCCACTGCGCCAATTGGCTGCTGATTGAATTGATACTTTCATTTTTATCTTCAATTTGCTTATTCGAAGCGCGAATATCACCAGACTGAAAGAATGACTTGGTGCCGAAGTACAATGTGGTCATCAAAAACAATGCGGCAGCCACCCCGGCTCCTATAGTGGCCAGCAAAAATGGGCGCCGTTCTTGTTCTTCGGCAGCTTCGGCTTCCATGTCTTGCGCTTTTTCAATATTTTTATGCGCCTTCTCCATTTCCGGGTCCAGCATCAAACAGCGTTCCCAAGCACGAATCGCTTCGCTGTATAACCCCTTTCGCGCATACATGGTTCCCATCAGGTTATGAAACTGAGGGTTTTCCGCATTCAAAGCCAGCGCGGCTTCTAACTGGCCAATGGCTTCATCCAATTTACCGGCATGCGCCAGCGCCAATGCTTCGTTATAGTGTTTGTTGGCTGTGTCGATTACGCTTCGAACCGTCGAAAGATCTTCTCCGCAACTTTCACATACGGCCGCTTCAACCGGGTTTTCTGCTCCACAGGATGGGCAAGTTATCTGTTCCATTAATCCTCTCCATTCTACTTTTCCACTAAAGCGTTTTTATCGATGTGTTATAAATCTTACTTGTGTGCAAATTTTTCCATTGCAGGCAACGAGTGTGTGTTTAACTCCACCAACAAGTTTATTGTAATATTTATGCCGATGCGGCAAAAAGTCTTTTTTGGAGCGCAGGTCATAAACGCGCCTTGGTGGGCGTCCTCGCCTGCAACAATATATAGTGTTAATTGGATGTCCTTATTACTATATATTGTGTAATTGTTTTCTAGATCGGACTTTTTGCCGGATCTTCTATTTATAACAACTTGGAGTATTCATCTCTATTATATTATAAAAAACGATTCAACCATTTGCAAAGTTAGCCGTAAGAGATTTTCACCCAGGATGACAAACAAAAAGACGGCAAAAGCCGCCTTTTGAATGCCAAACAATTGTTTCGGTATGTCGATTATCGTATTGTCATTGATAGATTCTGACTTGTGAATTATGAGAATTTGTCTCTCAGATTTTCAAGTTGAATTAATTCAATGGGTAATGAGTTTATGGGGAGGGCGAGGTTGCAAATGCGCCGTGGCGTGCTCCCGCCGAGCCGGTTTCTTGTTCAAGCAGCTCATCAGGAGATTTGCCCTCCCCATTGGATATTGAATTTAGAAAAATTCAAATATTTTTGACTAGTACTGACAATCCGGCAAAAAGTCTTTTTTGGAGCGCAGGCGTCCCCGCCTGCAACAACATAAAGTGCAGATTAGATTTTAACGTTACTATATATTGTGTGTTCATTTTCTGCATCTAACTTTTTACCAGTTCGTCAGTACTATGGCTTAAAAGTCCGCTGTCTCATAGCGGGTCATTATATCGGTTAATTCGCCCACTTTTTCGTTCACCGATTCGTTGTCATCTTTTTCCCGCGCGCTTTCCAGTTCTGTAATCACCCGCAAGGCGTCTTCCGCCATGGGGTCTTCAGAATCCGAGAATATCCGCTTGGCTTTATAAACCAAACTATCCACCTCATTTTGCTGGGCTTGTTCTTTCCGTTTTTCAAGCATTTTCGCCACCCGCTCTTGAGCTTGTTGGGTCAATTCACGAACTTCTTCATCGCTCAAGCGGTTATCCGTCGCCATAACAGTAATGCTGACTTCGGTATCGGTGGTTAAATCATGAGCGGTGGCCTCCAAGATTCGATCTTGGTTCAGGCGGAAGGTGACTTCGATCCGGGGAACACCCCGGGGGGCGGGTGGAATGTTATCAATGCGCAGCATATCAAGAAACGTATTCGATGATGCAATTGACTCTTCACCTTCGTATATGGGAAAACTGATCGCGGTTTGAAAATCCCGGGTCGTCGTAAACAAATCTTTGGCTTCGGTGGGATAGGTGGAATTTTTCTCAATCAAAACACCGTAGCGGTCTTCGGCCAAACCAACTCCCAGTGAGAAGGGAGTCAAGTGAACGATCACCGGGCC
>CAZEZQ010000328.1:5816-6415 GCA_964516245.1 uncultured bacterium
TCACCCGCAGAAGCGTCCATTTCTTCGTCAAGTGGCGCCAGAATAGAGGCTTGGATCGCAGCGCCCAACGCCACACATTCATCCGGGCTGACGTCTTTTCGTGGATCTTTGGCCACAATCTTTTGCACGGTTTGTTGAACCAATGGGATTCGCGTACTTCCACCGACAAGCAATATATTGGATATATCTTCTGGATTGAGGCCCGCATCTGAAATGGCGGTACGGGTGGGTTCTACAGTCATTTCAACCAAATCGTGAATAAGCTCTTCAAATTTGGCTCGGCTTAAACTTTCTTCCAGAGTAACCGGTCCTTTGTCGGTCATGGTGATGGCATCGATAATGATCTCAGTTTTTGTGACACCCGAAAGTTCAATTTTGGCTTCTTGGGCGGCTTCGCGCAGGCGGAACATCGCCTTGCGGTCTCCGGTAAGATCAATCCCTTCTTTTTCCTTAAAGTTTTCAACCAAGTAATCGACAACGCGTTGGTCGAAGTCATCCCCGCCTAAGTGGTTGTTTCCTTTGATCGATAAAACTTGGAAGACGCCTTCTACCATTTCGATGATAGAAACGTCAAATGTACCGCCCCCCAAGTCATAAAC
>CAZEZQ010000329.1:0-1809 GCA_964516245.1 uncultured bacterium
AAAGAATGGCTGGGTTCTTCTGGGTCGTATGACTACTTTGGTAGCGCCCATCACCGGGATTGGATATGGAGCGCTTCATCGTGCAACACCATTACCGCGCAAAACCACGAACGTTATAAGCACAGTTCAAAAGATCAAGGTGATATTACAAGTTATTATCTTGGTGAGCAGTTCGATTATCTGTGCGGGGATGCCAGCCAATCGTTCAAAGACGGCCAAACGAAATTCAAGCGCCACATCTTCTTCATCAAACCCAAAACCGTATTCATTCTTGATGAACTTGAAACTCCTGAGCCTTCGATTTTTCAATACCACCTCCATTCCAAACTGCAATTTCATTATGAATATCAAGAACAAATGGTGGTGTATGATGAAGAGAAGCATGGGGTTCGTATTGCGATGGCCACTCCACCCTTATTATCGCTCTCCCATACGAACATGTGGGAACCGAAGCCCTTGCATGCAGAGTCTCCCGCCAAACAATGGCATTTCACGGCGAAAACTTCAGAAAAACAGAGCAAAATGCAGTTCATGGCGTTATACCTCCCATCCAATGATGGGAATATGCCCGGTTTGGAAATACAGCATTCCACGAAAGAGAATGTGGGTTTATCCGGGTTTATGCTTGAAAACTATAGGCTGGGCCTCACCAGCAATCCAGATGGAGAAATGTTTGAGATCAATCATATCAAATCAAACGCCCGCTATCTCTTAATCGTTGAAGATAAGAAGGATTTCGAAAATACCTATACGTTCGCCGTCGATGTCAGCCAGCATCAATTTAAAGATCACAAATTTCTCGATGCGAAAGAACGGCAGACGTTATTTACGTCAGCGGAGGAATTGAAACCGTTGTATTAAATCCCCCAAAAGCCACTATCGAAGGGAAGTGTTTTGATAGTATGATGATTGCATGTACTATTTAGGCCAATTCAACCATTGTATTAAAGAGATTATGAACGATTTTTGCCTTCACGCCTCATACAAGCGAAAACCCAGCCTGGTGTTACTATTTGTTTTGCTGTTGGCGCCCGCTTTGCTGCAATGCGGCGGGCCGAGCCCTGGTGGATTAACGGGCCAAATTCAGTTGGAGGGTCTCAGCAATATGGAGGGCGTCCAAGTTGCGCTGCTGGGAACGCAACACCGCGCCATTACAGATGAAAGCGGTTCGTTTCGAATTACCGGTATCGAGCCGAATGAATATACCGCGCGAGTGGAATATCCCGGATATGTCACAGAGCGTACAAGTATTACGATCGAACCGGGTCAAATGGTTGAACTTCCTGAAATCGTGTTGGAAGAAGAGTATGTTCCTAAGGGTGAAATCAGTGGATTTGTAACACTTCCCGGCGAAACCAATCATGAAGGCATCACGGTGTTGCTGACAGGCACATCGCACACGGTTTCGACCAATACCACAGGCCATTTTTCGCTGGAAGATGTCACCCCGGGGAGTTATACATTGATGGCGATCAAGCCCGATTGGCTGCCCAAAGTGAAAAAGGACGTTCAGGTGAAAGATGGCGAAGAAACCACTGTGCCAGAAATGCAATTGCAGTCGGTTGATTCATTGACCGAGGAAATCAAAAAACAGCAAGCCGAAAAAGGCGAATTGGTGATACGCGGCGTGGCGCTCTTGCAAGGCCAAAATGAACATAGTGGAATCAAAGTGGCTTTGGAAAGCGATCCAGACCGGTTTACCATGACAGATGAAAACGGCAATTTCAAACTGGCCGAACTGAAAGACCAACCCTATAATCTGATTTTTTCGCATGAGGATTACTACAACGCCACATGGACGGATATCCA